>JAAZOM010000001.1 GCA_012797775.1 Candidatus Kuenenbacteria bacterium
GGAGGGATAATTAAAAAATAATTATGAATGGCTGGTGGCTATTATTTTTGATCGTATTGAATCTGATTTTATTGTCAGTGTTTTTGGCTTCAATATCTCTGGCGCCGTTTGTGCCGACCAGAAAAAGAGATTTGGAAAGAATAATAAGATTGGCCGACTTGAAGCCGGGGCAAATTTTTTATGATTTGGGCTGTGGCAGTGGGCGGGTGGTTTTGGCGGCAGCCAAAACTGGCTCAAAGGCAGTGGGGATAGAATTATCCTGGCCCAATTATATTTATTGCCAGATGAAAAAAATGTTAATCGGAGAAAGGAGAGCGGTTTTTAAATTCGGAGATTTTTATAGAAAAGATATTAGAGAGGCAGATGTGGTTTATTTTTTTGGTACACCAAAAGGCATTGATAATAAGTTTAAAAAAATGCTCCAGGAGGGCTTGCGGCCGGGTACAAAAATAATTTCTTATGCTTTCCCCATGGTTGGCTGGCCGGAGATGATTAGAGACAAGCCAAATGAAAAAGAAGTGGCAATATATTTATATAAAGTTTAGATTACTCAACAAAGGTGTGAGAAAATGTTATTATATATTTATAGATAAATTATAAAGAAATGTTTTTTTGGCAAAAAAAGAGTTTAAAAATAAAGGTTGCTTATATTCTTTCGAGGATATTTGAACCGTTTGTGTGGATGGGCTTATTTGGAGTGGCTTTGATTTTTTCTTCGCATTTTGAGGGCTATAATAGATTGTGGTGGGCAGTCGTGCTGGTTTTTTTCTTGGCTGGTTTGCCCCTGATTACTTTTTTGCTTTTTTTAAAGAAAGGCAAGATAGAGGATATTGATTTTACTAAGAGAGAAAAGAGAACGCCTTTTATTGTGACGATTATTTTTTATTGGCTTTTGGGCTTGATTTTGACCTGGGGGGCTGGCGGCCCCATGGTAGTTATAAAGATATTGGCCTTGTCATTGATGCTCGGGATAGTAGTTTTGTTGATCAATTTTTACTATAAAACAAGTAATCACGCTTTGGGCTATACAGCGGCGGTTTTATTATTTAATGATTTTTATGATTGGGATTATTGGTGGTTGTTGATTTTTGTGCCGGTGGTGTGGTGGTCTAGATATGTGCAAAAAAAACATACATTGGGACAATTGACTTTGGGTACAGCTTTGGCCGTAGCGGCGTGGGTGATCTGGAGGGTGATGGACTAGTCCTTCTGCTGTTTTGTGGTGTTAGAATTTAAAATACCCCTTAAAAGGGGTATTTTTGGTGAATAATTACTTTAAGACAACTTTGAAGTCGATGGCGATTGGCGGCGAGTCCGGGTAGAAGATAATGGGATTGAAGTCAGCTTCTTTGAGGGAGGGGTTTTCGCTGGCGAGGGTGATGGCTTTGGAAATTTCTTTGGCTACGGTTTCTGATTTTATCCGTTGTTTGGCCAATATTTTGCTTAGGGGAGAGGTATCTATTTTGGTTTTGATATATTGGAGATTATTTTGGAGAGAGAAGAAAATTTTTATATTTAATATTTCCGTGGCAATGCCACCGAGACCAAGCATAATAATTGACCCAAAATTATTGTCATTTTTGAGGCCAATAATTAATTCTAGTCCTGGTTTGACTGTTTTTTGTATAATCAAATCAGTTTTGGGAAATTTGGTGTGCAGTTGGTCGATGGCAGAGGATAGTTCGCCCGGGTTTTTAATACCCATAATCAGCCCACCTTCTTTGTTTTTGTGGAGGATTTTGTCGCTGTCAATTTTTAGAACTATCGGATAGCTTAGATTGGCTGGGTTGGCAGAGCTGGTCCGGATAGAGTCCAAGATATTAAAGGTGTATAATTTTCCGAGGTTGGCTGTTTCATTGGCAAGTAAAATTGGACGGCCGTGTTTTTTTATTTCTTCCAAATAGTGGTTGCTTTGTTTTTGGCGGGCGGTATTAATTTTATTTTTTACGATTTTAACCAATTTGGTTTTTTTTCTACTGGTCCAGAGGTAATAATTTCCCAAAGCTCTAACAGCGCATGACGGCTCTACGAAGTTTGGCATTTTTTCTTTGGTTGTTTGCTCGATAGCGCTCATGACTACTGGTATGACTGGGAAAGAGCAGTATTTTTGGGCTGCTCTCAGAGATTCATAAATGAGGGGAATATCGGTTTGGGCTTGGGCGGTGGCGACAACCAGAAGGGCTCCAATGTTTTTTATTTTGGCTAGCTCTTTCAGGGCGAGCTCATAGCGAAAATGGTCGGCATCGCCCCTGAGATCAATAGGATTGGAGCAAGAGCTGGCTTCTGGAATTTTATTTTTGAGATTGTTTTTTTGCTGTTCAGAAAATTCATAGAGTGTTAGATCGGAGCTCTGGCTGATATAGTCAGCGGCCAGAATACCAGGTCCGCCGGCGTTGGTTAGTACAGCTATTTTATTATTTAGAGGAGCCCTGAAGTGGGAAAATATTTTTAGATTATTTATCAGATCAAAAGTAGTTGGCAGATAAAAGCCTCCGGCCTCACCGATTAGGCTTTCGGCCACCTCTTCGTCCCCGGCCATGGCGCCGGTGTGCGAGAGAATGGCATTTTGGCTTTTGGGCGAGGAGCCGCCCTTGACGATAAATATCGGTTTTTGTTGGCTAGTCCTTTTGAGAATATTTAGAAATTGTTCACCCCTTTTTATATTTTCCAGATAAATGCCAACTGCTTGGGTTTTTTTGTCCTGGGCAAAATATTCCAATAAATCAGCCTCATCAACCACGGTTTTATTGCCGATAGTGGCGATATAGGAAAATCCAAGATTTTCTTTTTTGCCAAGATCCATGAGGGCTACAGCAAAAGCGCCCGACTGGGAAATCAGACCAACATTGCCGGAGAGGAAATTTTTGTTAGCGAAAGAGGCATTGAGGCCGTTTTGGGTGTTGATAACGCCCAGACAATTGGGGCCGATGATATTTAATTTGTTTTTTTGAGCAAGGTCGGATATTTGTTTTTCTAAGGCTTGGCCCTCAGCTCCAGACTCAGCAAAGCCGGCTGAGATGATTATAAAATTTTTGGGTGGATTTTTTAAGCCGACTGTTTCGTCTAATATGCCAAGGACAGTAGCCGCCGGAGTAGCTATGATCACAAGATCAATATTTTTTTTGATTTCTTTTAGAGAATGGTAACATTTTAATTCTTTAATTTGGTCGTATTTAGGATTGACGGGGTAGATTTTTCCCTGGTAACCGGCGGCTAAAAGATTATTAATAATAATACCCCCAATTTTTTCTGGTTTGACAGAAGCGCCGATGACAGCGACCGATTCGGGGTGAAAGATTTTTTTCATAGATTTTTATTTTTGAGTATTATAGAGATATTATAACATAAAAGTGGTTGAAGAGAGAATAGTATGGACATCAAAAGTCCTAATATTCAAATTATAAATTTAAAAGAAAGAAATTAAATATTGTTACTTGGAAATTATTTTGTGCTTTGGGCTTGAGATTTGGTGTTTGGCTGGGTATTGTAAATTTATATTTGTATACTTATAAATGATTTGTACATTTGGATTAGTGTGATAAAATGGGGGATATGGCAAAAAGATGGATGCTAAAAGAAAAATATGGCGCAGATTTTGGGGAGAGATTTCCTGAGTTGAAAAGCGTTGTTTTGCAGCTCTTGTTCAACCGTGGCTTGACAACTCAAGATCAAATAGACAGATTTTTGGGGCCGGATTATTTACGTGACCAAAATGATCCTTTTTTATTTGGGGAGATGGGGGTGGCAGCAGAGAGGGTTTTTGGAGCCATTGAACGAAAAGAAAATATTGTAATTTATGGAGATTATGACGCTGACGGAGTGACTTCAACGGCGGTTGTTTACATTGCGTTAAAAAGATTGGGGGCGGAAAATTTGAAAGTCTATATTCCCAATAGATTGACAGAGGGCTATGGTATGAACAAAGAAGCAGTGCAGGAATTGGTGGACAATAAAACAAATTTGATTATCACGGTTGATTGTGGTATCGCCAATAAAGACGAAATAGCTTTGGCCAAAGAAAGTGGGATAGATGTAATAGTGACGGATCATCACATGGAACCCAAGAATATACCAACAGCCTATGCAGTGGTTTGTCCGACACTAAAAAAGGAGAAATATCCATTTAAAAAATTGGCCGGGGTTGGAGTGGCTTTTAAATTAGCGCAGGCATTACTTAGGAGTGATAAAAAACAAAATAATGATGCTTTTGAAAAATGGCTTTTGGATTTAGTGGCAATTGGGACAATTGCTGATTCGATGCCGCTTTTGGAAGAAAATAGAACTTTGGTAAAATGGGGTTTGATAGTTTTAAATAAAACTCAGCGCTTGGGGCTTAAAGAGCTTTTTAATTTGTCCCAGACCGATGAGGTTGATGTGCATAGTGTGGCTTTTCAGGTTGCGCCCAGACTTAATGCGGCTGGCCGGATGGATCATGCCAATACTGCTTATGAGCTTTTGGTGGCTGAAGACGAAGCCGAGGCCTTGGCAATTGCCAATGATTTGAATCAAAAAAATCAAAATAGGCAAAAAACAACAGAAGAAATGTTGAAGATTTCTTTGGAACAGATTGGGCAGCCAAGCAATGAAGATAAAATTCTTTTTAGCGCTTATGACGGTTGGTCACCGGGGCTGGTAGGGCTCATAGCTGGCAAGCTTTGCGACAGATTCAACAGGCCAGTGATTGTTTTTGGTAAAATGGGCAATGAATACGTGGCCTCTGGCCGGAGCATTCCTGAATTTGATATTACGGCGGCTCTTGGCGAGTGTCAGGAATATTTATCGGAATTTGGGGGGCATGAACAGGCTTGTGGTCTGACAATAGCGGGGGAGGAGAATTATGAGAATTTTAAGAATAAAATTAGGAGCATGGCCCAAAGTCAATTGGCGAGGGCAGAATTGACGCCAAGGCTGGATATAGAGGCGGAAGTTAACTTGGCTGAGATGGACTGGGGAGTGATTGATGATTTAGAAAAATTTGAGCCCTTTGGCGAAGGAAACAGGGAGCCGTTATTTATAACAAAAGATTTAAGGATTGAAGCAATCATAACCATGGGAACAGTGGGGCAACATTTGCGTTTGGAATTGAGTGACGGAAATGGTAAAATTATTCGTAAGTTTGTGGGGTTTGGTTTGTCTTCTGAGTGGGTAGAAAAGATGAAAGTGGGGGACAAGGTTGACGTGGTTTATGAATTTGGGGTGAATGAGTGGAATGGCAA
>JAAZOM010000002.1 GCA_012797775.1 Candidatus Kuenenbacteria bacterium
CCGAACTGGCGCTAAAATTTTGATTTATAAAATAACCCCGAAAGTTGGCGGGGTTATTTTTGTGAGGCAATTTTGTGTGATATTATAAATAATAGAGTAATTTATAAAAAATATGGGAGTGTTGTTTGCATTATTGGCTATGTTTTCTTGGGGTTTGGGGGATTTTTTGATCCAGAGAAGCACTAGACGATTAGGAACGGTCAAAAAAAGATTGGGTGCTATTTTTTCTTTGCAGAACAATGATAAATATAGTATTTGGATTGTTTTATTTTATATTTGTGGCTCCGGCGCTTTGGTGCTAACGCCTTTTGTCTGGGGGGAAATAGGGCGAATAGAAATAAATGATTTGTGGTTATTGTTTGCGGTCGGGTTGATAATGTTGGTGGCGGCTTTATTAGATTTCAAAGCCTTGAAAATTGGCAAAATTTCTGTAGTGGAGCCAGTTTTTGCTTTGGAGATACCAGTGGTTTTAATTTTGGCTAGTTTGTTTTTGGGGGAGTTTTTGAGACCGAGTCAATATTTTTTGATTATTATTTTAGCAGTTGGGATAATTTTTGTTTCTATAAAAGATCTTGTTAAAATAAAAAGTTTTATTTTTGAGAGAGGGGTGGGTTTGGCTGTGGTAGCAACCGTGGGCATGGGATTGGCAGATTTTTTTGTGGGTCTTGGGGCGAGAGCATCAGGACCTTTGATGGTAAATTGGTTTTTGAATTTAGTGGTAGCCATAGCTACTTTGGTTTATTTATTAAAATCAAGGAAAATGGAAATTACTTGGCGCTATGCTAAGGAAAATGGGGAGTTAATTTTTTTTACATGTTTTTTTGATAATTTAGCTTGGATATTTTTTGCCTTTAGCATGGTGTATATTCCTATAGCTGTGGCTACGGGGATTAGCGAGAGTTATATTGCTATGGCCTCGATATTGGGTTTTGTTTATAACAAAGAGAGACTTAAAAAGCATCAGTGGTTGGGTCTTGTTTTGACAGTAATATCGGCAGTTGTTTTGAGCTTAATCACGGCATAGATGATTTGGGTTTTGTGAGATAAGTGGTATAATTAAAATTAGCAAAATAATATACTAGAAATAAATATGAAGCAGAAAATTCGTAAAGTGGTAATACCAGTGGCTGGATTTGGTACCAGATTTTTGCCGGCAACCAAGGCGATGCCCAAAGAGATTTTGCCAGTGGTAGACAAGCCGATTATCCAGTTCGTGGTAGAGGAGGCAGTATCAGCTGGCATTAAAGACGTGATACTCGTGACTGGTTGGCACAAAAGGATTATTGAAGATCATTTTGATTATCCATATGAGCTGGAGAAACGGCTTGAAGAGGCAGGTAAGCAAGAACAGCTCAAGGAGATAAGACGGATTGCTGGGATGGCCAATTTTATTTATGTCCGTCAGAAGGGACCATATGGCAATGGTACTCCAGTTTTGAATGCCAAACACATAATCGGAGATGAACCCTTTTTGGTTTTATGGGGCGATGAACTATTTGATGCCGAGCCATCACGCTCGAAGCAATTGTTAAAAGTGTGGGACAAATATCAAAAACCCGTGATTACAGGCATGGAGCCGAGAAGCAAAGAAGATGCTGAAAGTTATGGTGTTATATATGGCAAAACAGTTGAGGATGGGATTTGGGAGGTAAAGGGATTTGAAGAAAAACCGGGGGCCAAGAGAGTAAAAATGCCATTTTTGACTTCACCGTCCGGATATATTCTGACGCCAGACATTTTCCCAATTTTGGAAAAACAAAAGGCCGGTCGGGGTGGGGAAGTGTGGCTGGTAGATGCAATTAGAAAGTTGTCAGAGCAAAAGCCGGTTTATGCTTGTAGACTAAAAAATACAGTCTGGTGTGATACAGGCAACAAGCTGGAATATATAAAGACAATTATCCGTTTTGCCATGAAAAGGAAAGAATATAGTAGCGAATTAAGGAAATATATAAAGGAAATTTTAAATAACAAAAATTAATTTTTCTATATGAAGTCAAAATTAATCTTTCTTTTTTTAATTTTTGTTTTTTTGTTATCTAGTGGGTTGGGTTGTAAGCAGGGCAATATCGCGGCTTATAATGAACTCTCTGAGCCGATTACACTTCGTTATTGGCGAGTATTTGATGGGGACGATAGCTTTTCCGACATCATAAATGCTTATCGGCAGATGCACCCAAATGTTAATATTGAGTACAGAAAGTTGCGCTATGAGGAATATGAGCAGGCACTACTCGAGGCCTGGGCCGAGGATAGGGGACCGGATGTTTTTTCTATTCACAATACTTGGGTGGGAAAATATAAAGAAAAAATTACGCCCCTACCAGAAAGTATAAAGTTGCCTTACGTGACAGAGGCCGACAAAAGAACAGGCAAGATGATAAAAGCCGACTATAACCAAGTGAGGACTTTGACGCCGATGGACGTGAAAACTAAGTTCGCTGACACTGTTTATCAAGATGTGGTCAGAGAAGATAAAATATTGGGATTGCCTCTGTCAGTGGATAGCTTGGCCTTGTTTTTTAATCGGGCATTATTTGATAATGCCCAGATAACCAAACAGCCACAAACTTGGCTTGAGGTAAAAGAAATGGTGAAAAAATTAACCATTTATGATGAAACTGGGAATATCACTCAGTCTGGTATTGCGATGGGATCAGCCGATAATATCAATCGGGCAAGTGATATATTGGCCCTTTTGATGATGCAAAATGGGACACAGATGGTTGACGAAGTGAGGAGTAGGGCAACTTTTCAGGAATCCAGTCCATATATCAGCGACAAAAGTTTTAAGCCCGGGGTAGATGCTCTGCGATTTTATACTGATTTTGCTTCACCAACAAAGGATGTTTATAATTGGAGCGAATCAATGCCAGAGGCTACGGAGGCTTTTATTTCTGGCAAGGTGGCGATGATGCTCGGCTATGCTTATCAGCTACCCTTGATCAAAACTCAAGGTGCGAGGTTGAATATCGGGGTGGCAGAGGCGCCTCATATAAATATAAATGGAACAGATGCTTTGGGTAGTAAAATTAATATGGCTAGTTATTGGATAGAGACAGTGTCCAAGAATACAAAATATCAAAATTATGCCTGGGATTTTTTGGTTTTTGCCACGAGCGAGGGGCAGGCAGAAAAATATTTAAATAAAACAAAAAAACCGACAGCGCTCCGCTCCTTGGTAGATAAGCAGATAAATGATTATGAGATAGCGCCTTTTGCCAGACAAGTTTTGACCGCTAAGTCCTGGTACCGAGGACGTGATCCCTTATCGGCTGAGGATATATTTAGGACGATGATAAAAAATGTAGTATCTGGTAAGAGCGAAATAGAACAAGCAATAAATTTTGCTGCCGGTAGTATAAATCAGACTTTTTGAGGAGGGGATTGAATAATCGTGGTAGTTATTTTATAATATAGTTATTGGGGATATTATTTTTGGCAAAGGTCGAATAGTATCCATTTTAAGATTAATGTTACAAAAAAATGAAAAAGAAATTTTTGAAAATAATGTTAACATCTTTTGTTATTGGCTCTTTGGCTATGCCGGTTTTGGCAGTGACTTCCGCTGATGTAGGCCTTGACGTGGCCGGCCAAGTAGGATTAACAACCAATGACCTCCGGGGATCAGCTGTTGGTGTAATACGTTCTTTGATGGGAGTGCTTGGTATATTGTCTTTGGCTATAATACTTTTAGGGGGTTTCCGTTGGATGACTTCTAGCGGCAACGAAGACAATGTCAAGTCAGCGAAGAAGACAATTGCCGCTGGCATTGTCGGCTTAGCGATAATATTGTTTGCCTATGCCATTGTGGCATTTTTGTTCAATGTGATGGGCGTGGCAAAATAAGAGATGTTTTTGAAAAATTAAAAAAGAAAAGACATGAACAAGATAATAAAAATTTCAACAGCAGTTTTGTTCTCTTTGGTTTTGTTGACAGCGGCTGGTAACGCAATGGCTATTGATTGGGGCTTAAATTATGCAGCCAATGTTGGCCTTGGTACCCAAGAACTAAGGAGCGTGGCAGTAAGTGTTATACAGACGTTATTGGGGGTACTTGGCGTGTTGTCTTTGATAATAGTTTTGATCGGTGGTTTTCGTTGGATGACCTCTGGCGGCAATGAAGAGGGTGTGCAGTCGGCCAAAAAAACCATTGCAGCTGGTATTATTGGTCTAGTGATAATATTTTTCGCCTATGCGATCGTGACTTTTGTCTTTAATGTGGTCGGCGGGGCGACAAAATAGTGTGAATTCGAGTACAAGCGCGTAAATATTTATGCATTTAGAAAACACAAAAAGGGGAAGCAGACTGAAGAAAAATTTTTTGACAATTATTATAGTTGTCTTGATTTATTTTCTTTTTGCTTCTCCTTTTGTGTTTGGCAATACTCCTGTGGCCGAGGCTTATAAATTTACCAACAGTTTGGGAAATTTGGCTCAAAATGCGGGCTTGACCAGTGATCCAAGTAGTCCGCCAGTGCAGTTGCCGACGCTGATCGGGAGAATTATATATTATGCTTTGGGCATGGTGGGTGTGGTTTTTTTGATTTTGACTATTATCGCGGGGTTGAAATGGATGTTGGCTGGTGGCAACGAAGAGGCTGTCTCTAAGGCAAAGAAGGCTATTTTGGATGCTTCGCTTGGGGTTTTGGTTGTTTTGGCTTCTTATGCAATTACTTATTTTATCGTAACAATTGTGAAATAAAAATGATAGCTAAAAAAAATAAAAAAATAATATTTTTAGCGGCAGTTGTTTTTTTGTTTTTTGTGGTCGTTATTTTTTCTGATCTGAAAGCAGCTTTGGCCGAGGAGGGGTTTGGCAGTATGAGCGGTTATTTGAATGATATTGCCACGAACGTGGATCTAAAGAAGGCATCGGTGCCGACGATGATTGGAAAGATTATTTATGGTATTTTGGGTCTTTTGGGGGTGTTTTCTTTGCTTTTGGTGATTTATGCAGGGCTCAAGTGGATGCTAGCTGATGGCAATGAGGAGACAGTGAGTCAATCAAAAAAAATTATTCTTTATGCGATAATAGGGGTTTTGATAATAATGGGCTCGTATGCGGTGACGTATTATGTTATAGATAAGGTGATACAGAGTACCCAGAGTAGAGAATATTATGCTACACCCAGAAATGCTGAAGTGCCAGGCGTCGGGAACCCAGTACCGGTTGGTTGTACGGGTGACAATGAATGCCCAGATTGTACTTATGGTGTCAGGTTTTGTGACCAAAATACTGGTGTGTGTGGATGTCGTAAAGCAGAGGTCAATCCCGATATAAATAGTTGTATACCAGAGGATTGTGCTGATGAATGTCGTGGAGAGGGGCAGGGGTATGTTAGTGGTTATTGTGACTCGTATAATATTTGTCAGTGTATATAAATTTAATATTAAAAGGTTATTATGAAAAAGAAAAATGTTTTTTATCTCGTGGTGTTTGTGGTTTTATTGCTGGGGCAGTTTTTGGTATATCAGCAAGCGATGCTGGCGGCTGGGACAGCAGATATAAATGATAAAATAGATGACCAAATAGATGCGCTGAAAGAGACCGGCTTACCAGAGGCCGGGGCCAATCCGCTTGATTGGATAGTGTTTTTGATAAAAGGTTTACTTGGTGTTTTGGGGGTTGTGTTTTTGGTACTGATTATTTATGCTGGGGTGAAATGGATGACGTCGGGGGGAAATTCTTCTACTATTGATGACGCAAAAAAAATGATTTTGAACGCGGTGATCGGTTTGGTGATAATTGGTTTTGCTTTTGCTATTACCCAGTTTGTTTTTAATGTGATACTGAAGGGGTAGGGCGCTAAGTATAAAGTATTGAGTATTAAGTATTTAGTATAATAAGGGTTAGCTCCAAGTTGTACTTGGAGCTCGGTGATAAGTACCAAAGCACGGTGAGTGGTCTGGAGCATCAGGCTCCAAGTCAAACTTGGAGCCAACCATAGAGAAGGGTAGAGAATTAAGTATAAAGTGTTAAGTATAAAGTATTTAGTATATTAATTTTTGAAAATTTATGAAATATAAAAAATTGATTTTTGGGGTTTTGGTTTTGTTTTTAGTAGTCGGCTTGGTGCCGCAGGTAGCGGAGACGGCTGGGTTGAAAGATGCCATAATCGGGAATTTGGGCGGAGTAAGGACGGCGGCTCAACTGCCAGAGCAAAATAGCCCTACGGCAGTAGTGGCAATAATTATTCAAGGCCTACTTGGTATTGTGGCGGTGGTATTTTTTGTATTGACAATAATAGCTGGCATAAAGTGGATGATGGCCGGAGGTAATGAAGAGACAGTGGCCAAGTCAAAGCAACAAATATTGAATGGCGCTCTGGGTCTGATTGTAGTGATATTTTCTTACGCTATTACCAGTATTGTATTCAATATTATTTTGAATAGGGAATAATTTTAGATAAAAAGAAAAGAGCGGCTCTGGGTTCAGAGTCGCTCTTGTTTTTTTGTCCATTTATTGATAAAAAGCTCGGATCGAATCGACCACGGGCTTGGCCGGTCCATAGTCAGAGGTGCCTTCGTAGCGGTAAAGCAGGTCAATCTCTGACTCGTTTAGGGGGACCCTTTGGGCTGGGTCCAGATCCGAGGGGGCGTACCATTTCCCCCTATTAAAAACGAACCCCGCTTTCCGCCATTTTTCTTGTACCTCCGTGAAGGCGGGTACGCCGGCGGGGGTAGTGGTGGAGGTAACATTATAACCGACACCGGCCTCGTGGAGGACCCGAGAGAATGCCCGAGTGGTACCCTCACCGCGAGCCAGAGCCGCAGCGGTGAGACGCTCTAGCGGGGCAAGGGTGGCGTCGGCAGACAACTCTGAAGCAGATGACACACCAAGGAAGTCCGCCTTGGCGCGGATTTTTTCCGGGCTGTCGCCGTTGTCCCTAACCTCCACCACCGGTCGGGTTTTTTTGGGGTTGTCAGGATTTGGCCGACGAACCCCCGTGCTTGAGTAGCACCCGGCGATCACTAGAGCCACGGCCGCAACAACAAAAAATAATCTTTTCATTTTATTCCTGCCCGTAGTACGCCACGGTGCCGGGCTTTTATAAGGTGATGGCCGAGAATGGAAACCGGCCGGTTATTTCAGGAATGGTAGCGGGTTGACGGGTTGGCTACCTACGATGATTTCAAAATGCAGGTGGGAGCCGTCTTTGGCGCCCCGTCGGGCATTGCCAGTATTGCCCATATAGCCGATGATTTGACCTTTATAGACATAGCTACTGGCTGGGACGGCGAAGTTGTGCAGATGGCCATATCTGGTTGAGAAATTTCCATGGTTGATCTCAATTAGATTACCATACTCACCAATATTTTTGGCAATAGTGACCATGCCATTGGCATAGGCAAACACCGGGTCGCCTGTCTCACCGTCGATGTCGATAGCTTGGTGGCTGGGACGGGGAGATTGCGAGATACGGTGGCTGGTGGTTGGCCAGTTGCCGACCATTTGGCCACCGAGCAGGGGTGTTATTCTGACCGGGACTGTGCCTTTGGCAACAAAATCATCTGCCAAGAGCTTTGCCCCGGCATATGACAGGTCAATGATACGACCGGCCACATAGGGACCCCGATCAGTGATGGTGACAAAAATACTTCTGCCAGTGCGTGTGTCTGTCACCATGACACGCGTACCAAATGGCAGGGTTTTATGGGCGGCGAGGGTCGGATCGTAAGCATTAAATATCCGACCATTGGCCATACGTCGGCCATGGAAAGTGTCGCCGACACCATAATTTGATGCGAGGCCGTATTCGGACCAACCGCTAGGAACTGCCCCAAATGTTTCTTGGGTGGTATAGTCCCAGTTACTGGTGGCGAGGTTGCCCACTGCTTGGGCGACGCTGTCCTGCCACGCCTTCTCGCGTCTTGCCCGCTTGGCTCGGTTGGCTTGGCGGATGGAGTCTGCCATAATATTGAGCCGACGGTCTTCCTCCATCTCGCGGGCTTGCCGGGCATCTTTTGATTCGGCAGAGACGGAAGCGGAAGAATTTTGGTTTGGCTGGCCTAGGCGGCCGAGCCGACCATTTATTCTCCCCAGTCGTTGCGAGGCGGCCTCTTGAGAATGCGCCAGCATCCCCAAAAAAACCACCACCCATAAGAAAATATATTTTCTCATGAGGTCACCTCCTTTATTCGTTATTCAATTGTCAATTATTTTTTGTTTTTATGGCAGGTTTTTAGAGCTTAAAGACCTAGCATAAGAACAAAAAACATTTAAACATCTAAACATTTAAGCATTTAAACATAAAAACAGGCACGTTTATTCTAATTTTAAGGTTAGGTGATAGTAACATATATTTTAATTTTTGTCAAGGTTTGGCTAGGATTGGGGAAGAAAGCGGTAAGCGAGGTAAGCAAGATAAGCAGTAAATCCTGAATTGGGTATTACTTAGTACTTACCTAGCTTATTGCTTACTACTTATGCGTTGTTTGCTTTTGGGTGGGAAATCGGATAAAATTGAGTCATCTAATCAACCGAGTATTTAAACAGTTTAGATCGGCCTGACAATTAATAATTTAAAACACCACCCCCTTCCCTTCGGGAAGACCCCTCCTCAGAGAGGAGGGGAAAACCATGCGTCTTGTTTAGTTTATTTGATTTACTTATCTTGCTTACTGCTTATCTCGCTTATTCTATGATCATATTTTTGTATGGGCCGGACACCTTTCGGTCCAAGGAAAAATTAAGGATGTTTAAAGAAAAATTTATTCGTGAGGTGGATAAATCTGGTTTGAATTTGGTGGAGGTGGAAGCAGAAAAAATGGCGATCAATGACCTCAACAAGGCTATGGCTACTCAGTCTTTTTTGGCTAAAAAAAGAATGGTTGTAGTGAGAGATATTTTTAAACAAAGAAAAGCTTTACAGGTAGAGCTTTTGGAGCTTTTGAAAGTAGGAAAATTTAGAGATGGCAAGGATGATAATATTTTGATTTTTTGGGACGAGGAGCCTGACAAGCGATCGGCTTTGTTCAAATATTTAGATGGGAGTAAATTTAAAGAGGAATTTTCTTTATTAAAAAATAATGAACTGACCAGTTGGGTGATAAAAAGAGTAGAAAAAAAGGGGGGCAAGACAAGCAAGAGAAATGCCGAAGTTTTGGCTAGTAAGTCCGATGGTAATCTGTGGGCGCTCTCGGGAGAGATAGATAAACTTTTGGCGATCAGCCGGGGGAGAGAAATAAGCGAGGCGGATTTGGAGGAGAGCAGTTTGGTAAAAATAGAGGATAACATTTTTAATTTGACTGATGCCATTGGTAATAAAAATAGCAAATTGGCCCTTAAATTATTACACGATAATTTGCAGGCCGGGGCGAATGAAATTTATCTTTTGACAATGATTGTCCGGCAGTTCCGGATATTGATCCAGGTCCGAGCGGCCTTGGATGAGGGCCAGGGGGATTATCGGAGTATGGCTAGTGAATTGGGATTGCACCCTTTTGTGGTGCAAAAAGCCATAGCGCAGGCAAGCAAATATTCCATAGAGCAACTAAAGAGGATTTACAAGAAACTTTTGGAGATTGACATAAAGATAAAAAGAGGGGAAGACGGAGCGACTCTTTTGGAAATGTTTGTGGTAGAAGTAGGCGGATAGGGGTGTAGGGAAGTAGGTTTGTAGAATTTAAAAAACAACTTGTCAAATTGGCAAGTTGTTTTTTGGGGAGATATTATTTCTTGGAAGCGGAATTCAGTTTTTTCATCAGACGTGATTTCTTACGGGCGGCGTTATTTTTTTGGTAGATATGTTTTTCGCAGGCCTTGTCTATAGATTTGGATAGTTGTTTGGCCAGCTCTTTGGCCTTGTCTATTTCTTTGGAGTCAAGAGTCTTTTTAAGCTGGCGATAGAGATAATCAATACCGTCTTTTATTTTTTTATTGACGGTGGCTTTTTTTCTTGACTGGCGTAAACGCTTGGCAGATTGTTTTAGCTGAGGCATAAAATTAAGTTAATTAAGTTAAATAAGGTTAAGGATAGATTATCATAAGATTGGCGATTTGGCAAGGGACAGGGTAAAATTCCAAGCTCCAAATCCCAAATCCGGAATAAATTTTGAAATTCAAATTACAAAATCTCGCCAATTGTCAGGGGTGAGTCGATCTGGTGAGACAGCTTTTTTGAGATTATATTGGCCGATTTGGGTGCGGATTAATTTTTCTAGTATAGCGCCACAGCCCAGTGATTGTCCAAGGTCATGGGCTAGAGAGCGGATATAGGTGCCAGAGGAACAACAAACTTCAATTTTTAATGTCTTGGCCCTTGGCGAATAGGATTTTAGTTGAAGTTTGTAGATGGTTATTTTGTTTGGTTTTAAGCTGAATTCTTTACCTTGGCGGGCCAGTTGATAAGCTTTTTTGCCATTGATTTTTTTGGCAGAGAAAGCGGGTGGTGTTTGGAATTGTTCACCAATAAATTTTTGGAGAGCAGCAGAGATGAGCTTTTTGGTTAGATGACGATACCCCCTTGGTTCACTTATGTGTCCGGTGCAATCGTAAGTGTCAGAAGTCAGGCCAAGCTTTAGGGTGGCAAGATAGCCCTTATCAAGTTTGACAAAATTGTTGATTTTGCGAGTAGACTCGCGCCCGATAGCACAAATCAAAAGGCCCTCAGCAAAAGGGTCTAGGGTGCCGGCATGACCGATGCGCTTCTCACCAGTCAGCCGCCGGAGTTGATTGATAATATCGTGAGAAGTGGGGCCGGGAGGCTTGTTGATCAAGATAAACATATTGTTGGGTTATTGTCTGATAATAGGGTATAATAAGTATAACTGGTAAAATCACAAGTTCCAAATCCCTGCCTCGCTGGCGGGCGGGCAAAATCCAAAATAAATTACAAATTCTAAGATCAAAAAAATAGAATTTGAATATTGGTTATTGGAATTTGTTTGGAAATTGTATCTTGGAGCTTGAAAATTATTTTTTTATGAACAATTTAGACTTAAAAGAACAAACAAAAAATTTGTGTAAGCAATTGGATATTGTGCCGACAAAGAGCAAGGGGCAGAATTTTTTGATTAGCCAAGGGGTTTTGGACAAGATTATCACAACGGCTGACTTGTCCAAAGAAGACGTGGTTTTGGAAATAGGGCCAGGACTGGGTATTTTGACCGAGGAATTGACCAAAAGAGTAGGCAGGGTAGTAGCGGTGGAATTGGATAGAAAATTGCTTGGTTATTTGAAAGATAAATTTGGACAGGTAAAAAATTTGGAGTTGGTAGAGGGGGACGTTATCAAATTGTTAAATTATCAAATTGTTAAATTATTAGAAGGTAAGAAATATAAAGTGGTGGCGAATTTACCTTATCAAATTACTTCCCATGTTTTGCGTTTATTGCTAGAGACGGATAGCGGTCCAAGTGAGATGGTTTTAATGGTACAAAAGGAGGTAGGTGAAAGAATTTGTGCCACGAAGGGAGAAATGTCGGTTTTGGCAGTGATGGTCCAATATTACAGTCGGCCAGAGATGGTGGCGGTGGTTGGTCGAGAAGATTTTTGGCCAGTGCCGGAGGTGGATAGCGCGATTATAAAACTCAAAACCCAAAACTCAAAACTCAAAAGCAAAGAAGATCTATTTTTTAAATTTATAAAAGTAGGGTTTAATGGGAAGAGAAAGATGTTAAAAAATAATTTAAGAAATATTTATTCAGAACAAAAAGTTTTGGCTGCTTTTTGGGAATTAAAGATTGATTCGAGAGCTAGGGCGGAGGATTTGGGAGTAGAGGAATGGAAAAGGTTATATCAAAAATTAGTCGGGTAGGTTGCCGGGAAAGTCGGCAGGTTTGTGCTGAAAAATCGAGCTTTATTTTAAAATTTATAATTTAAAATTTAAAATTGGTTTTATGCACACCTTTTTAATTGGCGGTAAGAATAAAAATATTGTATAATATAAATAAGATGAACTGACATTTAATGCCAGAATATTTACCAAATGGTGAGAAAACTTGGCCAACCAAAGCAATGTTTGGTGTTTTGGTTTTTTTTGGCTTAGCAACTTTGGTTTTAGGCACACTTAGTTTGGGCAAGGGTATAGATTTGGCTCAAAACAGGGGTGAAAATTTACCCGCAAGCCAAACCTTGGGAGAGGAGGAGGCGGGCAAGACAATAGAAGAGCTTCAAGTCATGGACACAGATGGTGATGGGTTGTCTGATTTTAATGAGCTTTATGTTTATGGGACATCGCCATATTTAAAAGATAGTGACTCGGATACATTTGGCGATAAAGAGGAAATAGATGGTGGCTTTGACCCAAATTGTCCAAAAGGGCAGGATTGCCGAGGCACAATAAATACGAATACTCAAGCCCCACTGGCAAACACCAATAAAACACAAGTTGATAATACTGACTTGCTGCCGGTCGATATGGGGGCAGTTGATACAACACAGAGAGCTTTGACACCAGAAGAAAAAGAACAATTAAAACAATTAACACCGGCGCAGATGAGAGAATTGCTTTTGTCGACTGGCGACGTGACCCAGGAACAGCTCGATGCCATTAGTGATGATGAGTTAATGGCGGTGGTAGAGGAAATACTGGCGGGGCAATAGAAAATTTTAGTATAAAATTTTGTATTTGGTGTAAATAAAACATCCCATGCTGGACAATAAAAATCAAGAACATATACACAAGGTATTAACTAAAATTTTAGCTATTTGGCTAATAGTGTTTTTGGTTTTTGGGGGATTGCTCATGTCTACTAGTAGGGCTAGCGCCTTTGATTTCAATCAGGCGATACAGAATATTTTTGATTTTCCATATAGAACATTGCAAAAAGTTTGGCAATTTAGTAAGGATAGATTAAAGAGTCTTGCTGCGGTGGCTTATAAAAATGCGATAAAAAGGTTTATGACCAGCTTGGCAAAGAGAGGTGCAGAGGAGTTGGCGGGGGGAATAACTGGTCAAAAGCCAGCTTTTGAGACGAATGTGGGGCAGTTTGTGCAGGAGAGCGCTGATGGCGCATTGGGTGATTTTTTAAATAATAGCGTTGGAAAGATGTGGGGGAAAGATTTATGCCAGCCGTTGAACCCCCTGGTAAAGGTAAACGTAGAATTGACAGGCAGAAATGTTCTTGACCCAGGCAAACCGAGTTGTAAATTCACAACCGTATTAAAAAGAGCGGGCGATTTAAAAAAATTAACATTAGATGAGTTAGTTGATTTTTCCGGTTATTTTAATCCCAGTGGTAATGATATCGGGGCGGTTTTGACTATCACGTCAGGCGCGTTACAAGAAAAGACAGCGGCAAAAGAGAGTAGTACCCTTAGTAGAATAATTTGGGGAGAGTGGCAACCGAAGACTGGGATAATCGAGAACGATGTAGTGAGAACCCCCGCGGGTATATATGGCGCCTATTATGCAGGATTATTGGATAAATCATTGGTACCATATGGCGTATATACTGGCGATGCTATAGCTGACGCGGTAGATGTTTTTGCCAACACTTTGACAAATAAATTATTAGAACACTATACAAAGGGCTTGTTTAATCCAAAATCAAAGACTGGCTCAGTGGGCACAGGCGGGTCATACGCACCGGCAATATCATCATCACAATTAAGCTCGGCTAAATTTAGTGATTTGGGTGTGCCAGATTATAATTTTAGCGGAGCGGAGGTGAGTATATTGGATAATTTGAGTTGTGGTACACAAAATCAATATAGCTGCACAATAGACGAACCCTTTAAAGAGGCTATTGCACAAAAGTTGACAGTGGCCCAAGCAATACAGCAAAATTTGGTTCATAGTAGTTGGGCTTTTGGTTATGATAAAGATAAAAATGGGGGGACTGATGGCCCGACAAAGAGCATATATTCTTATAGAACCCTGGTAATTCTCCGAAAATATAGAATAATCCCAGTGACTTGGGAGTTGGCAGCAGAGTATTATTATAAATTTGATCAATCGGGCAAGCCATTAACTTTGGATTTGTTGACGAGCGACGCTTATTATAATAATCCAGACTCGCCATATTATCGTTTGGTGGATAAAGGGTGGGTGCTAAAAGCACCAGAGACTATTTGTCAAAGGGAGGGAGCCGGTGAGGAGGTTTTGGAGACTTTTGATGCCAGTGTGGACGCAAATGGAAATCAGATAATTGATGATAATGAAAAAAAGATATTGCCAACCAGAAATAATTATTGTGCTGACGAGAGGAGTTGTGTCAAAGAAAGCAAAGATGGGAATTCTTGTGAACTTTATGGGTACTGCACAAAGGAGAAGCAGGTGTGGGATATTGCCAGCCCAAACGGGGCTTGCGAAGAATATTATAATAGCTGCCAGACTTATGTAAAAAGAGATGGAACAACAGTTAGTTATTTACGGAATACCCTTTCTGGTCTAAATGGTGAGTGCAGCGAGACGACAAGTGTAGGGTGTAAAGAATATTGCACCAGCTTTGACCCAAAAAATAACAATTGGACATGTAGTCTTGATCAGACAGGGACGAGGATATACCTGAATAGAAAAGCCGAAGAGATGGAATGCGAAGACAAGGAGGCTGGATGTAGTGGTTTTGTTAGAATGAGTGCTAATTTGAAGGAATCAAGTAATTGGATACCAAATTCTTCTTTTAATTATTTTAAAACTACCGATAGAGTCAACTTTAGCCCAGCTAATAATGATAGTCAGTTCGTTAAGTTTAATGGTAGTGGGATAATAGAAAATGGAGGGCTAAAATTGGCAAGTGATCTTAAAATAAGTGTGGATACTCAAAGATCACTGAGTGGTAGAACTTTTGTTTTCTCATTAAATAGTAAGAATAAAGATTTGGATGTAAAGCTTTTAACGGCTGGGGGAGAGGTGAACAAAATAGGGGAGACGAGCATTGGCGATTATTATCGCTTGGCCTGGCAATATAGGTTTGATATGAGTTTGACCGATAATAAAATGGAAATAAATATACCAAGCGCTACTAGCACCATAGACGATTTGCAATTGGTTGAGGCGGAAAGCGATAAAGACTATAGAGAATATGGGCGGGTGAATATGGTAAATTTGAAAAAATCACCAGTTAATTATGAGTGTGATAAATATACTAAGATAGTAGAAGGGAAAAATGAAACAAATTGTAATACTAATGGCCAGATGTGGCGCAAAGATATTCAAAAGTGTGTTGAGGGCGGCATGGAGGCATGCAAAGATTATGCGATGTATTGTTCAGAGGGTGATGTCGGCTGCCAGTCTTATACCCCGGTGTCTTATAGCGGTTCAGTCCAACCAGGGGTGATAGGTAAAGAAGACCTTTGTCCTGAAGAGTGTGTGGGTTATAAAAGCTATTTGGAACAGCCGTCGTTTTTTGAGACACAGGTTCCAGCGAGTAGAAATCCTGTTTATATGATAGCGACAAGCGCTAGGGTGTGTTCCGCCTCTGATAATGGATGCGAGGAGTTTACTAATTTATCCCAAGGCGCAGGAGGCGAAGAAAAAGAATATTATAGTTTTATGAGAGCTTGTGTTCTGCCAGATTCAGCAGATTCAGATATAAATGATTTTTATTCTTGGGTGTCTGGCGATGAGTCGGGAAATCAGCTTCGCAAGTGGACACTTTTAAAATCAAATTTGGGTGAATATCCTTGTACTAATCCGGTAACAGCAGCTGATGGCAAGGTAACTTGTGGGGATACAGCTGCGACAGAGCAGCTTTGCAAATTGGGTGATACTAACCCCAATAATAATCCAGCTATAAATCCTGATTGTGTGGAATTTACCAATACAGGAGGAACGACAAAGTGGGTTAAGTTTTCCAGGGTAGTTTTTGCTTCGGAGGAGTGCACAAAATATAGGAGAACAAATATAGCCGCTGGGGAGACGGAACAAAGGATTTATTCAGCAATACCCAGCTTGAGCCAGACATGTTCAGCTGCCTCTTTTGGTTGCCGAGAATATAAGGGAAGCGCTAGTAATAACATAAAAGAGATATTAAGGAGCGACTTCGATGATGGCACGAGCCAGAATTGGGTTAGTGGCACAGGGGGTGGTATTAGTAGTGAATCAATAGTCGCTAATGGCCGATCTCTTTTTTCGGGTATTTATAATGGGAAAGCGACAATAGGGAGGAAGGATTTTAAAGACTTGGTACATATGGGGGCATCTTATAAATTATCTTTTTGGGCCAGATCCAAGTCATCGGACAGTAATATTTTAACGGCTAGTTTTTCTGGCGATAAGGTTTTTACTGGGCAGATATCTCTCAAAAGCGAATGGGGTAAATATACGATCAATCTGATAAATTTTGATCGAGAACCAAAAGCTGATGAGGCTTTACGGATGGATGCCACTAGTGAATTTTATATTGATAATATAGTTTTGACAGAAACAAGTGGCGACTTGTATTTAATAAAAGATTCATGGCAAACACCAGCGTCTTGTGATATGCCAACCAAGGGGGTGATGCTAGGCTGCGAATCTTATAAAGATAAAAACAATAAAGAATGGTATGCAAAAAGTTTTAGTAAGGTATGTTATGATTTTGCGGTTGGTTGTGAACAGATGATTGATACTTTTAATACAACAGCCCCATTTGAAGAGGAATATGGAAAAACTAATACTACTTTTGATGACGTGAGGGATAACGTGGTGGTGTCCCAGGATAAATTGATATATATAGTCTACGATGAGGCAAAGCGGTGTGATGTATTGGGTTGCACTCATCTCGCCATGATGGATTTAACACCAGAAAATAAGATTAATTTTATTGAGAAATATATAGTGGTCAACCCCAAAGATTTTCAGGGACAGGGTAGTATGTTGTGTTTGTCAAAAGCGGTTGGTTGTGATGAATTCCAACCAACAGGGGAAAGCGTGGCTGGCAGAGTTTATTTTAAAGATCCGGGAACATTTGTTTGCGAATATAGAGGAGTTAATGGCAGTTATAACTGGTATAAAGTAGGGAGCAATGCTTTGTGCCCGGGCTCGGCGGGAAATAATTCCGGTTATTGCGCTAATAACCCAGAAACAGGGTGTGACATAGATAATGATTGTGTTGGTAATGCCCCATGTATTATAGAAAAGCACTGCATAGGCGGTAGGTCGGTAAATAATAACAATAGTTTGAGCAATATCTGCAAACAAGATATGGGGTCTGACGGTTGTATAAATTATGCTACTGGCAAATTGAATGGCCTTTGCTCGACGTGGACAGCGATTTGCCCAGAAGATAGAAATACTTGCACAGAATATCAGGATCCAAACAATCCAGAGGATTGCAATCGAGATTCAGTAAATTATGAATATACACTAACGACCGATGCGATTGGTAAAACCGTGAAGTCGCCACCATGTGATTTTTATTATTATAAAGCAGATCAAGTAGAAAAATGTACTAGTGTAGATCCGGCAGTTGGGTGTCTAGGATTTCACCAGACAGACGGAGGATCAGATATCTGGTATAGCGTGCCACGTTGCGAGGGCAATCCAGAGTTACATTGTGAGAGCGACTCAGACTGTATTTCTGGGGGCAAGAATTGGGGTAAATGTACTTATATTACTGATACTAAGATATAATTTGGTATAAATGGTAATGCTAATAATAATTAAGATAAAAATATGGACGAAATAATATATAGCAATCAAGGTGATCAAAATTTTGGCAATCCTACAGGTGGTAACAAGAAATTATTGGTGATTGTTCTAGCGGTGGTGGCTGTTTTGGTTGTTGGTGCTTTATTGTATTGGTTTTTGGTGGATAGGGGTGGAGAAATAGTTAATAATAATCCGAGTAACAATCCCAATAATATTAATAATATGGCGGTAGACCAGGAGGCATTGAAGTTGCAGAAAGAAATTGAAGAAAAAAATAAGGTGGTGGGAAAAATATTTTTAGAGCCGGTGCGCAGCGAAATAGCAAAAGGTCAAGAGTTCACAGTTTCTGTGATGATGAATACAGGTGGGGTTGATATTTCGGCTGGTGGGGTAGAGCTTTTATTCGATAATACAAAATTGGAAGCAGTGAAGGTTGATAATGGGGGGTCGGTATTGACAATAGGCGCAGTAAAGACGATAGGAGAGGGAAAAGTAGAAATTATCCAAGGCCAGCCGGCTGATGGAAACTGGAAAGACAGCGATGATGGGTTTAATGGGGAGAGGGGTCTTTTGGCCAAAGTCGTTTTTCGGGCCAAGGTGATAGGTGAGGTTGCGGTTGGTTTTAATAGAGAAAAGAGCAAGTTGATTTTTGATGATGGCAAGGGTACAGCGATGAAGGTGGAGTTTGAAGAGGGGAGATATACCATAAAGTAGCTTAAAGGTTAAAACTAAAAACTCAAAAGTATAGTAAATAATAAATAATTTAAATTAAAGGTTAGAGGATAAAATTTTATTGTAAATTATGGCCGATGAAAAGCCACAAATAAATAGTCAGCCAGAAACGCCGGGGTCGCTGGATATTTATCGTTCCAGCAGAGAATATAAAGTGAAGCAGGGTTTTCGCAATATGACACCAAAGAAAAAGTTGATGCTTTTGGCATTGCCGATTTTGGTAGTGGCGATTGGCGTTATTTTGTATTTTACTCTGGCAGCAGGGGGAGACCCAGGGTTGCAGTTGGTTTGGGCAGATACTGCTAATACTGTTAATGATATGAGCTTGGTTTGTGGCGCGAAGGAACAAAAGATGGATATTTTGGTGGACAATAATGTGGGAGAGAATATCGTTTCTGCGGCAGCATTTATAAAATATGATCCAGCCAAGATAGAAGTAACCAAGATTGATGTAGGAAAAACTGATTTTAGTCAGGGTGAGGGTGACACGACAGCTAGCGCGCCAGGGACAATGCAAAAAATTGATAATACCAATGGCTTGGTCCAAGTGGTGCGTGGTCAGCCAGCCAATGATCAGGGCGATGCGTTTACTAAGAAAGCAGGGATTTTGGCGACTTTATATTTTAATATCAAACCGGAAGCAGATATTTCGGCCACCACCACTATTTTTAGTTTTTCCCAGGCAGATCCGAATAAATCAATTATTGTTTTAAAGGGTGGCCAGGCGGTTGACCCGGAATATGAAAATAGTGGGAATTATGGTGGTATAATAAAGTGTTGTATAAACCCAAATGACGAATGTTTGCCTTATGAATATTGTCCAAATAATAATTGGTATAATAATGATCCCAACGAGAATATAAGATGCTGCCGAGAGAAGTGCAAACAGGGGCTGGAGTTTTATTTATTTGAGAAAGAGAAGACAGTAGAGGCGGGAGAGGCGTTTAATATAAATATTAATTTGCGGCCAGATTATCAGCCGGTGAAAGAGATTAACTTACAGTTAAAGTTAAATTATTATAGTTTGGTTGAACCATTATCAAGTGGAAATATAATTTTTTCTGGCGGGGTATCGGGGACAGCCACTTATAGCAACGGTGTGTTTGCTATAAATATAAAAAATTATCAGACGACTAATAACGTAGCGGCGACCTTGGCAACCATGAAGTTGGTGGCAAAAGAACAAGGAGTACTGTCTGTTGATTTTGACCCAGCAGGGACAGGGGCTATAGCGGTCGATGGTAGTAAGATGGAGACCATGGGCACCGGTGGGGTATATACAATAGTTTTAAAAAGAATAAAATTGTGTCCTAGTAATGAATTAGTAACAAATGTTGGTTATACAGATGTGGGTTTTAATTTGTGCGTAACGCCGGGCAGTGATTGTAATATAGAGATAAAGGGTGCAACCTCAACGACAGTGGTTGGTACGGGCATTTCAACTTATGATGGTGTCTGTAGGGCAAATACTGAAATTGACCATGAAATTCAGGTTCAGGGATTGCACGAGGGAAGGGCATATAGCTATGATGTGGTTTGTGACGGGACAGACAAGTGCCCAGTAAGATTAAAATATCAGTTGGATGAGTCAGGAACACAACATATAGTTTATGGGGCGCTGAAAATGAGTGGGAATTTTACGACTCTGTCTTCTCAGAAGCTGGATATTCGTGAACAGAAACCAAGTAATGTCAGAGCGTCTAGCGCGACTATTGAGTGGAATACCATTGGCGGCCCAAATGGTGATGGTTTGGCTGATAGTGTGGTTTGCTATAAAAAGGTAGGCGCTACGCAATACGAAACATTAACAAATGCTAATTTGATTAATAAGCATAGTGTTGATATTTTTGGGTTGGAAGAACAAAGTAAGTATGAGGCCTATGTCAGTTCTTTGGTGACTAATACTACGGTAACTAGGGGAAGCGATCTTTGTAATAATCCGCCAGCGAGTCTGTGCCCAGCAACAGTACCAGCTAAAAGTTGTGCTACGGCAATGGCTACCTTTACTACAAAGAGTCTAGAGAGTTCAGCTGACGCAAATGTGATTTTGAAAGTGAGTAAAGATAGAATTTGCGACGAGTGGCTGTATTGCAACGCCAAGACTCAGGTCAAGGTGACAGGGGCCAACCCTGAGAAATACGAAGATTTATGTTTTCGAGTAGGTAAATGCAACAAAATGGACGAGAGCGGTAATTGTGTTAGCATCGTAGACGAAGACAAGAGTGCGATGACCGTAGAGAGCCCCAAGAAAGTGTCGGAAATTAGAAATCTATCTGGTTATAGTAAGGTGGGGATAAATTGGGGCAAGAGATGCCTCAATACTGGCAGGATATGTAGTAGCGACAGTGATTGTATTGGCGGGGCCAAATGTACAGAGGCTAAAATTGATGGCTTTTATCCGTATAGCCAGATGGCAGAGGTGGGGGTACCAATAGTGATAAAAAATTCAAATTTTGAAAATGGGATACCAAATCCTTGGGAGAGTTGGAATAAAGGGGTAATAGAGAATTATAATTACGAAAATGCTAATCGGGTTTTGAAGATTTGGCCAAGTGGTACTTTCCAGGGGGCAATAGTCAAGGGGGTATCGAATAAGACAGTAAGTAAAGGCAGTTACGTGGTGAGTTTTTGGGCCAAGAGCGACGATGAAAACCCCAGAGATATAATGGTGGAGCTGGCCTATGGTCCAGAAGGAAAATATAGTTATGTGCCATTTAAATATTATAATGAAGGTAGCAATACCGCTGCAAATTTTGTGACCCTTGGTAATGTCTGGCGTGAATATGTGGTCAGCTTATCAGCTAAGGAATTGTCGGGTTATACCGGGCAATTGAACTTGGTGATCGTACAAGCGGCTGGTAGGGTATCTAGTAAGCCATTTTATGTAGATAATATTTCCATGAAGTCGGTCTTGGAGCTTGGTGATAATATGAATTATGCGGCTAGGAGCTGCCGGTTGTACCCGACCGAGACAGCGCCGGCTTGTGATTATTATGATAGCCAGGTAGGTAAGAATTATAAGGGCTGGAAGGGATATTGCGTGGAGACAGATCCAGCTTACCAAAATAGAAGATATTCAAGCCAGCCAATGTGTTTAATGTGGTGGCCAGTGGATATTATTAATGGAGAATCGAATATATTTTACAAGGACCCGACTGCTATAGGATATACGGGCAGGAAGCCATTGTATTATTGTCTGGAGGCAGCAGGTAACTATAGTCGGACTGGCTCACTCTCAAC
>JAAZOM010000003.1 GCA_012797775.1 Candidatus Kuenenbacteria bacterium
TAACTGAAAAAACTTTTTACTTCGCCGCCTACGCTCGCCAGAACTTTATAAATGGCGATTTGGAGACCAAAAAAATGATATTACACGCTCTTGGTCAGAACCCGACCATAAAAGACGGGAAACTCACGATAACCCCCAATAAATGGCTAAAACCAATCGCCGATAGCTATTCTCAGCTAGAGGCCGAATATAAAAGGTTGGAACCAATAAAAACCCCCGTAAGTAAAGCAAAAACAGCCGCTTTGACGGCTGTTATTACACGAATCCACGGGTGGAGGGAATCGGACCCCCGCTAGAGGTTTTGGAGACCCCTGTACTACCATTATACGACACCCGCAAAATTAATTTTCAATTTACAATTCTCAATTTCTAAACAATTTAACAATAATAACCTACCGCCAGAAAGCTAAAATTAAAAATGTTATTATAGCCAACATCACGCCGGCATATTCTTTAGCTGTCAAAATTTCATGTAAAAACAAATACCCCAAAACATTTGATAGAATTATAGAAACCGCCGCAAAAAGAGCCATTGCCTTACCGAGCTTCGTAGCAGTAAACACATACAACTGACAAAAAATACCCAATATTTTCAAAAGCCAATAAACAACAAACCAAAGGGATAAAAAATTAGCCAAGTTAAAACCATACTTAACAATATAATACCGCCCCATTAAATCACTTGCTGTAAATATCAATTGGCCAACAACTAAAGCCAAAATAATCATACTTAATACTTTATACTAAATACCTAATACTTATTTATTCCACGGTCTATCCGGATGGTTTTTGATAATATACTCGTAGCGTTCCATCTTTTGCCCAGTAGCCTCATTAAAGAGCGGCGTCCCGCCAGCATAAAGCGTATCGGCCGGCTCACCGTATTCATTCAAATTATTATCCACTATCCATTTTTCTATCTTAGCCTTCTCTGATATCTCCAGCACCTCTGTTTTTGCCTGATTCATGAGCCTCACATAAATAGGAGCGCTGGTATCGGTCGTGATATCTTGCGGCCAAAACGCCACGATCATCGCGATCATCGTGAAAGCCAAGACGATGATAATCGCCCAATAGGAAACACCATCGTTATTAAAAATCTTTTGCATAAAACACAAAAGTTATTTAATTATTTTGTTTCTTTGTGTGGAGTGTGCTTTTTGCACCACTTGCAATATTTTTTCAATTCTAGGCGATCCTTGACCACCTTCTTATTCTTCTGCGAAAAATAGTTGATTCTTTTACATGCAGTACATTCAAATTTTATCAACTTTTCTTTATACTTTGTTGCCATATTTTTATTTAATTAATAATTATATTTTATATCTTTAAGGCTTTATATCTCATATCTCTTTATAATATCTATCGCCGGCTCTTCATAGGGGTGGACTTTTTTAATAGCCGCGATTACGCCTTTGAGCTTATCCTTGTGGCACAAGACCTCAATTACTTCCTCGCGCACCCTCTCAATCCGCCCTTTCTTGCCAATAAATGGTCTTGCTCCCTTTAGTGGCCTAAATCTGCCCATAGCCAGATAAGAACCGCTACTAAAATCATAGCTTCCTTGCCTTGACCCGCCGGCATCATTTATCGCCTTCCTTATCTTGTCCGCATACTTAACTGGCACCGCTATTTTTATTTTATAATATTTTGATTCCCTCATAGTATTAAGAGCTGGAGCCGACTGTCGGACTTGAACCGACGACCCACAGTTTACAAAACTGTTGCTCTACCAACTGAGCTAAGTCGGCACAATATATCTAAAAATAAATCTAAGTTGTCTCCTTAGTTTCTGAATATACGATATCACTTTTATTAAATTTTATCAAGATTAAAACCCCGGTCCCAAATGGCCGGGGTTTTCTCGTCTTATCCTTATAAACTCAGTTCCAAACCTACTGGCTCCATTTCCACATTAAGCTTGCAAGCTTTCCTATCCGTCTTATATTGCTTCCAGGCAGCATTCACGGCATCGCGATAAACCTTATTGGTATTCTTTACTGCCAGCTTGTAATCAGCCCAGGCCTTGATTCTAGCCTTTATGCGTTCCTTGGAATCAGTTTTACCATAAGCTTCGTTTAAAGCCGCTTTTTTATTATTCAAGGCCACCTTTATCGCATCAGATTTAATACTATAAGCACTAAAAACAGCGCTCTCTCTTTTAGCCACTGCTGTTTTGACACAAGCCCAATCCGTTGTCTCTGCTGTTTTCTTTTTCAGACCCCAAGCCGGCGGAGTGCTCGTTGAAGTAGTGGCATGTTCACCAGCCAAAACTGGCAAAACCAAAACCGACATCAAGGTGATTGTTAATATTAAAAATACTATTTTTTTCATAATGTTTCTATATTAATAATTTTTTAAAATCAAAAGCCAAATGACCTTTATTAAAAATTTACCAAATAATTTTCTCGGGGACAGGGATTCGAACCCCGATTGACAGGACCAGAACCTGTAGTCCTACCATTAGACGATCCCCGAACATTATTTCAACTTTCAAAGCTTAATAAAAAACAAGACTTTTGTCAAAACCTTTTTATTTTAATTTTCTAAACCTTTAGGTGCTTGCCCATGGCAAAAGTGGCAGAAATCATGTTAATTATCGCTATTATTATAAACTCAAAACCCAAAATATTTAATATATTAATATTCAAATAAGCCACAATATCAAAATTTATACCTGTAAGAAACCCGTTGATCCAGCCGCTGGTAAATTTCAAAACTATTGCCAAAACTCCCCAGAAAAGTATACAGCCGAATACAGCATAGAGTAGACCCTCAATAATAAATGGTGCTCGAATAAACCAATTGCTCGCTCCAACTAAGCGCATAATGGCAATTTCTGTTCGGTGTATATATATGCCCATCCGGATAGTATTAAAAACGGTCAGAATTGCTACAAATATAAAAATAATACTTAACCCCAAAACAAAGCTCTTGACCTTGTCGGTAAAATTATTTATTCTCTCTATTAACAATTTATGGTCATTATAATCTATTTTTTCTGCCAGCTGATCAGCTTTTATCTCTGTCAATTTTTCCATTATTATTGGGTACTGCTCCATCTTGTTTGCCGTTATGATCAGGGTCCCGCCCAAGGGATTTTTTTCCAGCTCAGCCAAAGCTGATTGTATGTCAACATCGTTTTTGTGGGTCTCTTTAAATTTTTCCAGTGCTTCAGTCGGAGAAATATAGCTCACTTCTTTTATTTCCTCTATTTTATCGAGTTCGCCCTGAAGCGTCTTTATAGATTCTTCTTTAATCGCATTGTCAAAATACAAAGAAACATCGACCGTATCCTTGACCGAGCCAACCGCATAGTCGGCGATAGCGTTGACCAATATCAAAGTCGTCAAAGAAAATAAAGTCAAAACAATAATTGTCATAGTCACGACAGAAAGCCAGATGTTCCTCCAAAAATGCTGCCAAGAAAATTTTATTATTCTTTTGGTTGATAATAAAAACATAATTAACCAAATTTAAATTTAAAAAATAATTTTTAGTTTTGACTTTTAAATTTTGCCTTTTAGGCTATAAAACATACCTACCCTTATCCTGATCATAAACTATTTGTCCGTCTTCCATGGCGATCACTCTTTTTCTGAGCGAATTTACTACCTCTCTATTGTGTGTCACGAGCATCACTGTTGTTTTAAAGCTATTTATTTTTTGGAGTAAGTCAATAATCTCTCTGGTATTAATAGAATCCAAGTTTCCCGTCGGTTCATCAGCAATCAAAATTTTTGGTCGATGGGCTAGCGATCTGGCAATTGACACCCGCTGCTGCTGCCCGCCAGAAAGCTCATCGGGGAACTCATTGGCTTTTTGTTCTAACCCCACCAGCGCCAATATTTGTGGCACCGCCTCCTGGATATGCTTTTTACTATAACCAGCGACCTCTAGAGCAAAAGCCACGTTTTCAAATACTGTTTTCCTTGGCAAAAGCTTGAAATCCTGAAAGACTACCCCTATTTGCCGACGCAAAAGTGGTATATCCGATGCTTTTATCCTGGTAATATCCCAGCCTCCCAGTATGATTTTACCAGCCGTTGGTCTTTCCTCCGCTACCAGCATTTTCACGATCGTAGTTTTGCCAGTACCAGATCTGCCCACCAAAGATACAAACTCACCCGGTTTGATGTGCAGGGTCACGTTTTTTACCGCTTCAGTGCCATTGTTATAAGTTTTAGAAACGTTACGAAGCTCAATCATATAATTTCTTTATATTACTTACTGGGAAATTTAGTCTCGCTTTCTTTTCTCAAAAAAACCCTCACCCCCACCACCCCGCCGCGCGGATTACCGATATTCTCAAAAGCATCATAAGTTAGATCAACTATCCTGTCATCAACATATGGCCCCCTGGAGATTACTCTGGTAATCGTGCATCTAGTCAAATCATCCAAACGGCACACCCACAAAGGTGTATTCAGGGGATAGGCATTAGAGGCGCAACCCAAGATATTTCTTTTGGTTAACTCTGTCGGGTACCATGACGCCCAAGCCTCATAAGTAGTGTCATCTGGTTCGTCGAACAAAGCTACTCGTGCATAAGGTAAATAAATTTTTGAACGAATCAATTTTTCTTTGAGGTCAACAGATGATGGTAAAACCCGCCACTGCCCCCCGCTCTTGTCCCAATAATACATCAGCTTACGGTTCATTTTAGTATTGGTGATTCCTGCCGCCAGATAAATGGGCTTTACCAACTTTCCAACACTACCGTCATCCGCCAGCAAATCAAACTCCCAAATAGCGCTAGCCTTTTCTCCCGGCGCTTTGGTCAAGGGGTAAGCCATGTGATAATCTGGGATCTTTTTAAATCGCACGGTAATCGGCTCAATCACCGCCCTGTCAATCACCCCAACTTTAAAATCATTATCTGGAGCAATGAAAGTATAACCCTTGGTAATAGTAGCTTCATCTAGTCTCAGGGTATAGATTGCCGGTTCCTCAGCAAGCATTGGCATCAATTCTGCCGTCGTCGTCGCTTCCCCCGCTAAAACAAAATTTTTTATCCCCAAAAACAAAACAAAAATAGTTAACAATTTGCCAAAAATTACTAATCTTTTCCTTCTCGTCATAAATAAAATTACTAGTTCAACGCTAGTAATTTTATTATAGCAAAAATATTGTCATTAGGCCAAGATTTATCAACAGTTCTTAGGCTGCTCTTCCGCTTAGCTTGGAATCCGTGCACTCCTCTGTAAAAATTAATGACCCATTTTCGGCCTCCCTATATTTATCCGCAAAAAAATAACCCCTAAAAGTAGTGCCATCAGCTCTGCTTTTATGCACCATCACTACCGGTCTCCCGTCTATTTTCTTACCCAATAAAGGTATAATTTTACAACCATCCAAGATATCACCATTTACCTCTACGGTGGCGCTTTGGCCCATACTAATTTCTATTTTTCTGGTGTCATTATGTCGCCCCCGACTCATCATTTTTAATCCCTCTTTTGCTATTTCTTCAGGAGTTGACCCTTCAAACATAAAGTAACGCTTAATTACTAAAATGGAGCCGAAGGTGAGGATCGAACTCACGACCTCTGCTTTACGAAAGCATTGCTCTACCAGCTGAGCTACTTCGGCAAATAAATTATCTCCACATTAAAACCCCAAATATCGTGATCAGGAACCATAAAAACAACCAACCTACCGTATATATAAACATTTTGACTGCACTTTTCTTATCACCGTCAATATATAGCATCACTGGTTTGGCTAGGACCAAACCACCAACTATCGTTGCGGACATCACAAATAACAGCAAAAAAACGATCGCGCCAATAGGTTTATCCTCTTGGCCAAATATTTTTTCTGCATTCTGCATAAAAGTGACCACTAAAGCAATATAAGCCAAGACTCCAAAAGAATGAATTAGACTGAAACGAACCATTTTTTTGTTTTCCATATTTTTTATTGATTTAGATTATTGTTACACTATGGAGCGGGTGAGGAGAATCGAACTCCCCTCTCAAGCTTGGGAAGCTTGCATAATAGCCACTATACGACACCCGCAAAATTATTCACCAAAAAAATGTTCCAGCCACAAATACCAATTCCCCTTTTTCTCTTCACTATTAACCCCGTTGACCAAAACCCCACCACTGTCCCTCACTGGCATCAAAACAACCCTCTCTCCCGGTTGCTGCATGTTTAATTTCTCTCGCGCTTCTCTATCTATAAAATCATCACTTTTTAAATATTCTATCAATTGGACCAACTCAGTATTTTTTTTCTCCAATTTTCCGATCTCCTCTTCTAGGACGCTGATATTCTGGACTATCCGAACTTGTTTATTTTTCTCCCTATAAACAGCATAGCCAATCAAAATGAATAAAACCAATAATGCCAAAATAAAAATTTTTGACCCAATTATCTTTCGAGTCCTAGACATTTGTTCGTTGTAATTATAAACCATAGATATAGCTAAAAAGCAAAGCTAAATGTGAAAATCAGCATGCTCAAAATAATCAGAGCTGACATAATTTTCCACCATGTTTGTACTTTTTTTCTTGGCATAATTATCTTTTTAAAACAGCCAGATAGGCCTCTGGGGGTATATCCACCCGTCCAATGGTTTTCATTTTCTTTTTGCCCTTCTTCTGCTTTTCCAAAAGTTTTCTCTTGCGTGTCACATCGCCCCCATAAAGCTTGGCTGTCACATCCTTTCTCATGGCCGGTATTCTGGCCGAGGCAATAATTTTACCCCCGGCATTCTTGCCTAGGCCCTGATAACCTAGACAAGCCTGAATTTTCACTTCAAACATCTGTCTCGGCAGAATATCTTTCAGGCTCTCAACCACCCTTTTGCCAGCCTGATAGGCCTGGTCTTTATAAACTATGGTCGCCAAGGCCTCTACTGGCTCGTCGGCTACCAAAATATCTAATTTTTCCACCTCAGCTCGCTTGTAACCGATTAATTCATAATTCAAAGTGGCATAGCCCCGGCTAACACTTTTAAGTTTATCATAAAAATCAACTAAAATAGAACTTAGCGGCAATTCATAGTGCAAGATAATAGAATCTGCTGAAAAATATTCGGTATTTTTATATTCACCCCTTTTCTCTTCCACCAAATTCATAATAGATCCCAAATATTCTTTTGGCGCCACAATGTCGGCTTTGACCCATGGTTCCTCAATATGGTCAATTTGTTCTTCGTTCTTTAGCTCTTGCGGAGAGTGTATCATTTTAAATTTCTCCGGCTCTCTGGCATTAAAAATTTTATAAGCAACCGACGGCACCGTCACTATTAAGTCCAAATCATATTCTCTTTTTAATCTCTCCTGAATAATTTCCAAGTGCAACAACCCCAAAAACCCGCACCGAAAACCAAAACCCAGAGCCGGGCTAGATTCTGGCTCAAAAGATAAAGAGGCATCGGTTAATTTCAATTTATTTAAAGATTCGCGCAGATGTTGGTAGTCACTACCTTCTTTGCAGAAAATACCAGCGAAAACCATCGGCTTTACTTCTCTGTAACCGGGCAATGATAATTTCTTATAATCTCGCATTTCTTCTTCAAAATAAGTAATTGTATCACCCACCTTGCAGTCCTCTATTTTCTTCAAACCAGTGGCTACATAGCCGATTTCCCCTGCTTTTAATTTGTCGCTCTTTTTCATTTCCGGATAGAAAAAACCAACTTCCACCACCTCACTCTTTGAGGAGCTCCCTATAAAATAAACCTGATCTCCAGTCTTCATTTCTCCGTTAACCAATCTCACATAAGCCAACACCCCTTTATAGTCATCAAATTTTGAATCAAAAATCAAGGCTTGCAACTTTTTATTGCCGTCACCTTTTGGCTCGGGTATTCTTTCCACTACCGCCTCCAATATTTTCTCCACCCCCTGCCCGGTCTTGGCCGAGACCAATAAAATTTCTTCTTTCGGGCAGCCCAAGAGTTCTACTATCTCTTTGGTTCTCCTCTCTATATCTGCCGCGGGCAAATCAATTTTATTAAGGATTGGAATTATCTCCAGCCCCTGATCGAGCGCCAAGTACAGATTGGCCAAAGTTTGTGCCTGTATACCCTGCGTTGCGTCTATCACCAATAGCGCTCCTTCGACCGCCGCCAAAGACCTAGAAACTTCATAAGTAAAATCCACGTGACCGGGCGTATCTATTAAATTCAAAAGGTATTCCTGATTATTATGCCGATAAAACATTCTGACCGGGGTCAATTTTATAGTAATTCCTCTTTCTCTTTCCAATTCCATTTGGTCCAAAATTTGCTCTTTCATTTTTCTTTTTTCCACCGTATGGGTCAACTCCAAAAGGCGATCAGCCAAAGTAGACTTACCGTGATCGATGTGTGCAATGATACAAAAATTTCTAATGTGTTTCATAAAAACTAATGCCTATCTTTGTTTATTTTTATAAATAAATAATTTTTAATGTCCCTTACTTCCTCGCTTCCTATAGCCGCGCTAACTCCCAAATAAACAACAATACCGCCGGCGCAAGCCGCCAAAAATTGGGTCATTATCCCCCAAAAAGTACGCATATCCACCATGCTGGCTACCCCATATTTTATCAACTGTATAAATATTAAAGCCCCCAAAGCAGAAATGCAAATTTTTATGGTGGAAATCATTATTTTCTTCTCCTGTAAATTTCCGACCTTGTGGCGCAGTATCACCGCCAAAAAGACAAAATTAAAAATACTAGAAAGAGAAAGCGCCAAGGCCAGACCAGCTACGCCCATTATCGGTGCCAAGATAATAGAAATAATAATATTCAATCCCATTGACAATAAACCAACCAAAACTGGGATCTTGGTATTTTGAAAAGCATAAAAAGCTCTGGCCAAAAGAGGCACCAGCCCTTGGGCAAAAAGCGAAACAGAAAAATAGCCGAGAGACTCGGCAGTTAGTATTGTATCCTCCCAATCAAAAGAGCCTGAGCCCAAAATTAATCTCACCAATTGCGCCCTTAGGGCTATCATAAAAACAGAAATCGGCACCATGAGATAAATAATCCTTCTGGCCGTCAAGGACAACTGCTCCACAAATTGTTTTTTGTTCTTCAGTGCGAAACTCTCACTCAATACTGGGAAGGTGGCAATTGCCAAAGACACAGCAAAAATACTGATTGGTACGCTACCCAGATTGAAAGCCAAATTAAAAACTGCCAATGAGCCGGAAATCAGACCGGAGGCGATCACCGTAATAATCAGCTGATTTATCTGATTGGCGGCGAGGCCGATCGTCCTTGGTAGCATCAACTCTCCGACCTGACGTACTGCTTTATTTTTCCAAGCGATTATTGCCCGCCAATGAAAACCGATTTGCCTAGCTGTCGGGTATTGTACTAGTAAATGCAATAATGCCCCGAAAACCACACCCCAAGCCAAACCGCGCTCGCCCCAAATGTCCACCAAAAATATCGCCCCCAAAATAATTCCCAAATTATAAACAACCGGAGCCATGGCAAATGTTAAAAATCTTTTTGAGGCCTGCAAAATCCCCCCGAAAACATTACTTATTCCAAAAAATAAAATACTAATTAACATTATTCTAGTCAGCTCTATAGTGAGCTGGGCTTTCTCATTATTAAAACCGGGCGTGATCAGCTCAACAAATTGGGGTGCCAAAACCCAGACTATTGTCCCAAAAATTGTTAATACTAAAGTAATAATATTGATAATCGAGGCAGACAAATCCCAATGGCTAAAACCATTGCCATTTTCCAAAGCAACCTTATGCGCTGGCGTGCCAGTCGGTAGGGCTATCTCATCATCCAGCTGCTCTATTATTGGCTCAGCTTGACCATCATCTCTGGCAGCCTTTTCTTTTTTGGCTTTTAGTTCTATGAAAACAGGGATAAAGGCCGCTGATAATGCCCCCAAAACCAAAGTATTAAAAATCAAATCCGGCAGTTTAAAGGCCGCATAATAAGCATCCAAAGTATCGCCCGCCCCAAATCTGCTTGCCAAAATCCTGTCCCGTAAAAGCCCCAAAATCTTGCTCAAAATAGAAAAAATCGCTATCACAATAGCGCTGCCAGTGGTTGTGCCATTCAGCTTTTTGAATAATTTTTTTATGAATTCCATTGATAGTAATTTATCATTTTTCTTGATTTTTGGCAAAAATTGCCAAAAATCAGCTTTTAAGGGCTGAACAAAAAAATTGACAAAACATAACTGAAAGAGTAATTTTCAAATAGAATTCAAAATAAAAAATGTACCTCTCCAACCAAAGGAGGCTTTTATGAGGGGTAGAGATCGAAAACAAAAGCACAAAAGCCTGGCCGTGCTGCACGCCAAAGCGCGTAAACGCGCCAATCGCAAAGCTCGTCTCGCTCGCTGGAAAATTGAAGCCGCCGCTCTGGGCATCACTCTGCAAACCCTTCAGTTCAAAAAATGGATGGAGGTGCAAGAAATCCTCGAAGAAACCCGCCGAGCCACGTTACTGGCCGAGCAAAGAGCCTTGCGGGAAATGGAAAAATGGCGCAGAAGATGGGGCGGCTACTAATAAACACCAACCTCCCCACGCCGCCTCAAAAGATCCGGTCTTGCCCGACGGATCTTTTTTTATTTTAAAAATTAATAAAATTTTATTAATGATAAATAGCTGGCTTTTGCCAGCTATTTATTTTAAATATCTTATCTCTTATTTTTTCTGCTTTATCGCCGCCTTTATAAAATCTCGAAACAATGGGTGGGCATTTAGTGGTCGCGACTTAAACTCCGGATGGAATTGCACACCGAGCATCCAAAGATGATTTTTTATCTCTGCTATTTCTACCAATTTGTTGTTTGGGGATGTCCCAGAAATCTCAAAACCTTTTTCTTCAAGCAACTTTCTGTATTTATTATTAAATTCATAACGGTGGCGGTGCCTTTCGGATATCAAATTTTTACCATAAGCCCGATAGGCCAAAGTACCCTTCTTTATCTTACAGGGCCAGGCGCCGAGTCTCATGCTCGCCCCATAATCACTAGCTTCCATATTCTTTTTTTGCTCATCCATAATATGAATCACCGGGTGCTTGACTTTTTGGTCGAACTCCTCACTGTTTACCTCTTTGGTGCTCAAAACATATCTGGCAAAATCAATCGTCATGATCTGCATACCAAGACACAGCCCAAAATATGGTATCCCCCTCTCTCTGGCATATTTTGCAGCCAAAATTTTTCCTTCTATCCCCCGCTGGCCAAAACCGCCAGGCACCAAAATACCATCAGCTTTTTTTAGTATCCCCCATTCTTTTTTATTATTTTCTTCCAGCTTTTCAGAATCCACCGCTACTATCTTTATACTTGTATTGTTGGCATAAGCCGCCGCCTTCAGAGCTTCGTCGACCGAGATATAAGCATCTCCATGAGCCGTATATTTGCCCACCTTGGCGATCACCACTGCCTTGCCGTTACTCGCTTTGATTTTCTTTATTAGGTTTTGCCACTGGCGCAGATTGGGCTTTCTTTCTTTTGCCCCAAACTTCTTGAAGATAATGCCGGAAACATTTGATTTGGCAAAATTCAAAGGTACCTCATAAATACTGGAAATCGTCGGTGCTGGGATCACCGCCTTTTCGTCAATATCACAAAACATAGCGATCTTATCGAGTAAATCCTTGGGGATCGGATAATCAGATCTGGCCAAAATCATATCCGGATGTATGCCTCTTTTTTCCAACTCTTTCACAGACATTTGAGTGGGTTTTGTTTTGAGCTCTTTTGATGTGGCCAAAAATGGCAAAAGTGTCAGATGGATAAACATCACATTCTGATCACCCATCTCATGATGAAATTGCCTCGCCGCCTCTAAATAGGGCTCCCCCTCGATATCTCCGACTGTTCCGCCTATCTCTATCATCAAAAAATCAGCCTTTGAACTCTTGGCCGCTGCTTTGATAAAATCTTTTATTTTATTGGTGATATGGGGTACCACCTGCACTGTTTTTCCCAAATATTCTCCCTTCCTCTCCTTTTCTAGTATCTCCTGATATATTTGCCCGGAAGTCAAATTTGAATGTCTAGACAGGGGCACATCGATAAATCTCTCATAATGACCAAGGTCTAAGTCTGCTTCATAGCCATCATCGGTCACAAAAACCTCCCCGTGCTGAAAAGGGCTCATTGTGCCCGGGTCAGGATTGAGATATGGATCCATCTTGATAGTCGAAACCTTGTAACCACAGGCTTTCAAAATAGCCCCGATTGAGGCCGAGGCTATCCCCTTGCCCAAACCAGAACAAACCCCGCCAGTCACAAAAATAAACTTCGTATTCATAAAAATTATTCTAATGGTATTATTTTTATAACAATATTAGCGCTCGAGCCGTGAGCCAAGTCTATCGTCACGGCTTGTTCACCAATTTCTTTTATATGTTTTTGGATTTTTATACTTTTTTCTGGCACTATTATATTTCTTTGGTGCTTTAACTCGCCAGCAATATCTTTTTCCGAAATTCCTGCAAAAAGTTTGCCCCCTTGGGCCGCCTTAGCCTTGATTTCTAATTTCAACCCCTGCAACCGCACAGCCAAATTTTGATCTTGGCTCAATTTATCTTTCTTTTCTTTCTCCATCTTGGCTAATTTGGTTTTTAATTCTGCCAGTTTGTCGGCAGTTGCCATTACGGCCAATTTTTGCGGTACCAAAAAATTTACGGCATAGCCATCAGAAACATTGCGCACCTCGCCAGCCTTGCCCAAAGTCTTTATGTCTTTCAATAAAATTACCTGCATTTTAACAAAAATCAAAAATCAATCAACGAAACTCAATATTGGAATAATTAGGTTAATTAGAATAATTTAATTATCTCCTACCACCCTACCTACCTATAATCCTACTTCCCTTCCAGCAAAAATTTGATTGCCCGATCAAGCTGTGGGTCCTTGCCATCATTAAAATCTTGCGAGGTTAATTCTACTTTGATATCCGGTTCTATGCCCTCCTTGTCTATCGTTCTTCCCTTGGGTGTCAGCCAACGGGCAATTGTTATTTTTATCGCTGAACCATCGTCTAGATTTTCCAGCTCCTGGACCGAGCCCTTGCCAAAAGTTTTTTCTCCAACGAGGGTCGCCAATCCGTGATCCTGAAGTGCTCCGGCCACTATTTCCGAGCCCGAAGCTGAACCGCCGTTTACCAAAACTACTGTTCTAAATTTATTCAAAACTGGCGCCTCAGAAGCCAGATGCATCTTCTTGTCATCGACGAATTTCTCGGTCACCACCACCTTGCCCTGATCGACCCAAGCATTGGCCATCATGATGGCCGTGTCCAAGTAGCCCCCCGGGTTGCTCCTCAGATCCAAAATAAGCCCATCAGGATTATCTTTTCCCACCTCTACCATGATTTGCCGGAATCTCTCTTCGGTATCAGCATTAAAATTTGTCACCTTTACTAAATCTATTTTTTTGTCACCCAGTTCCGGATATTGTTCTGAGCTAAACCGCTGTAAACTAACACTGACAATCTTAATTACGTCTCTGACCACTGGAATATCAAGGATTTTGTTTTCCTTTTGGCGATATATCTTCAGGTTGACCGTTGTTCCTTTTTCGCCACGGATTCTATTGACTGCATCATTGATATCAATTTTCTCTGTTTTATACCCGTCAATCTCCATTATCACATCACCGGCCAACACACCGGCCTTTTCTGCCGGTGACTCTGGCAAGGGCGACACCACTGTCAAGACATCATGACGAATAGCAATCTCCGCTCCAATGCCCTCAAATCTACCGGCCAGGCTTTCCTCAAAATCTGTGGCTGTTTTGGGCTCCATAAAACCAGAAAATGGATCGTCCAAGCTAGCTACCAAGCCAGCCATCGCCCCATACATCAATTTTGTTTCTCCTACCGGTCGGTCAACATATTTTTCCTGGATTTTATTCCACACGTCCCAAAATAATTTAAAATTTACGTCCTTGCCGAGAAATGGTGGGGTTTCGGCATCCTTGCCTTTGACCTCACCATAATTAAAATCCTCAACCCCGCCGCTATTGGTGATTTGTACTTTGCTTTCTTTTTTACCCAAAGCAAAACCACCGGCAAAAACTACTATCAAAACTGCAGCTAGAATATAAAAATTAAGACTTTTACTAAAAAATTTACCACTTTTTTTGATCGCGCCACTATCGGCCGTATTTTCTGGTGTTATCATAAATAAAAAAATAATTCTATTAGCTCCATTATAACATATTCACTCTCAAAGCCAAATAGTGTATAATAATCTTATCAACAACTAAAAACAACCCTATGCTCGACACCTCAAAAGATTTGCTTTTTATTGTTCTAGCCGCTTGCGCACTCGCTTTTACTATCTTTGCTTGTTGGCTTTTGTACTATTTTATTGCCATTATCAAAGATGTCTACAGCGTTACCAAGGGTATAAAGAAAAAGATAGACCTCCTGGACGACATCCTGAAAACTATCAAAGAAAAAATCAACAGCACAGCCAGCTATGTCGGTCTGATCTTCAATAGTGTCGAAAAAATAGTTGATTACTTCCAGCAAAAAAGACCTGGCGGCGAAAAGCCTTTCACCAAAAAATCCACCAAAAACAAAACCGAAGAATAATTACCATACAAAAAACCGCCTTAATTTGCTAGGGCGGTTTTTTAATATCCAAAATTCAATCTTTTCCCCTCCTCCCTGAGGAGGGGTGGCGAGCTCACGAGCCAGGGTGGTGGGGCAGTTGCACTAATAAGTTTTTTCTATACTCAAGTCACTGTAAGTCTCCCACCACCCCCTACCCCCTCCTCGAAGAGGAGGGGAAATAAAATCCCACTCAATTGCGTGACTACGGGCTTTAAAATATCAAGTACTTTTTTCTTTTCTTGCTTACTGCTTATCTCGCTTAACTTGCCTAATTAATTTCCTACGCCGCATCTTTCCCTCGGAGCACCACTATAGGGGTTTTGAATAAAATAATCACATCTTGCTTCAAACTCCAAGTCTCAATATATAGAGTATCCAGCTTTACCTCTGTCTCAAAATCGAGAGTCGACCGGCCAGACACCTGCGCCATGCCAGTGATCCCCGGCTTGATATTCAAAAGCTTTTTGTGGTGCTCTTCATATCTAGCCACCTCATTTGGCTCATGAGGGCGCGGGCCCACCAGACTCATTTTTCCGGTCAAAACATTCCAAAAATTTGGCAACTCATCGAGGCTGGTTTTGCGCAAAAACTTGCCCACCCGGGTGATCCTCGGATCATATTTCATTTTGAAAAGCGGCCCGTCAGCCCTCTCGTTTTCCGTGACCAATTTCTCTTTCATCTTGTCTGCGCCGACCACCATTGACCGAAATTTATAAAGAGTAAATTTTTTGCCCTTGGCTCCGATTCGCTCTGCCTTGTAAAAAACCGGCCCCAGAGAATCCAATTTTATCAAAACAGTAATAATCAAAAACAAGGGCGAAAAAATGATCAAAAAGAATATTGCTCCGATAATATCAAAAATTCTCTTGGCTACCCGCCCCCAGCCGTCTAGAGGGGTTTTCTTTATCTCAATCAGAGGGATGCCATTGATCGTCTTGATATCAATATTGGTTCTTCTGGCGCCAAGCAAATCAGCTGCGTATTTAAAATCTAGATGATATTTATTGGCTAAATTAATAAGCCCAATAACTTCTTCACGGCTCAAATTTGGATCCGCCTGGATGATCTCATCTACTTTTTCCTCGCTCGCCAATTCATCTACTTTTTTGGCTAGTTCGCCATTGGTACTTTTGGAACGATAAATTATCTTGTATCCCAGCCCGGGATTGCGATAAAATTCGGCCGCCAAAATTTCACTGGTATTATCTGTCCCGACGAGTATCACCCGATGTACGCCGATCTCTTTGCGATAAAGCAGATGTTGTATGCCTCTGACGATAAGGTGTGCCAAGCTGATATAGATAATAGACAAAATCCAAGCCGCCAAAATAATAAAACGGGAAGTGAATAATTCCCGTGAAAAGAAAAAAATCAAAATCACTACCAGGGTACCAGTCGAACAAGCCAAAAATATCTTATTCAATAAATCAAAAACCTTCTTGCTCGGCCGCATAGAAAACAATCCAGCCAAAGCAAAAATGACGAGCCACAAAAAAGCAATCAAATAAACCCAGTGCATATAGGTAGACTGATTGAGAGCAAAGACCACCTCGCGCACATTTTCCGTATAAGTTTTGGAAAAACGGACCAGATAGGCTGACCAGCCAGCCAAAACTAAAAGCAAATAATCAATTGGCAGAAGTATCGAAGAAAACAATATTTCTGTTTTTTTCATAAAAAATAAAAGGATAGTTTAATTGTTTACCCTTCATTTGATATTTTATACCCTCTTTCTCACTCTGTAAATGATTGACAAAAAACAATTTTTATAGTATTCTAAAAAAGTCCCAGTTAGCCCAGATGATTGCCCCGATGAATATCGGGGAGGAAAGTCCGGACACCTGTCCCGCGCAAGCGGGATAAAGTGGCAGTCGTGAAAATGACCGGGTATACGCAAAACGGTCACAAATTTTCGATCGTAATTTGTGACTGGTCAATCGCCAAACCCAGGGAAAGCGCAACAGAAAGCAAACAGCCCACTTCCAAATTTATTTGGAAAGGCAATGGTGAAACTGTGTGGTAAGAGCACACACTTTTCTATGGCAACATAGAATTGCAGCAAGCCCTGCCTGGTGCAAGTCCATTGACGGACGTTTAGATAGATAATCATCATCCCCCACTTTATAATTGATTGTTTTTGGGATAATCGTGGTATAACCAATATATGCCATTAAAAAACAGAGATTGTTATGCCGAAAAATTAAGAGCCCTTGGCTCTTATCAATTATAAAGTGGGGGAACAGAATCCGGCTTATGACTGGCTGGGACATAAAAATATCCATCAATTTGATGGATATTTTTTATCTAAACACTACTTGCCTGCTTTCCTACCAGCATGTTTCCCCTCCACCACAATCAAAGCATGAAAATCTTGATAAACTTCAAATTTTTTGGGCAGATTATCTTCAAACAATTTTCTCAAATATTCATAATCCATATTTTTAACCAAATTTTTTGCTCTCGCGATTCTTCTGGTATATTCATCGACCACAAACACCGGCCTATCCAAAGCATACAATAAAATACTATCCGCCGTTTCCGGCCCCACACCTTTCAATTTTAAAATCCCTCTTCTCAATTCTTGACCTTCGCGTTTCATCAATTTACCCACTCCCCCACTCTCAATAATAAATCTTGCCACGCCCTGCAAATATTTGGCCTTGGTCTTATAAAATCCACTTGGCCGAATTAGTTGTTCCAGCTTTTCTGTTTTTAATTCCAAAATTAATTTTAGTGAGCACTTTTTTGCCTGCTTCAAATTGGCAATTGCTTTTTTCACATTTTGCCAATTAGTATTCTGGGTCAAAATCGCCCCGATGATCACCTCTTCTCTTTGCCTTTTGGTTTTCGGCCGCCGGCACCACAAACTCCACTGGTCTTTTGGCGAGCCATGTTTTTTCAACAACTCTCTGTATAAATATAAAAACTTATTCATATTACCTGATTGTCTGTCATCCTCGGGCTTGACCCGAGGATCTATTCCTTTTTTTGCCACTCAAAACTTTTGTCTGTCGTGATATTTTTATTTTTTAATATTTTAATGTTGTTCTTAAGCCAGCTCGGCGTCCGATACGCCGGCCGTCCCTGCCGATTACCCACTTTGTGATGTTGTTTCATATTTTTAGCATACTACGCCAAATACAAATATTCAAATTTGACTTCAGCCTATATTTTCCCTAAAATAACCTAAAATAAAACAATAATCAAAAAACCAAAAAACGGGGGGTAAAATGCTGATCATTCAATATAAACTTCTTCCGCTTATATTTTTTCGCCCTGACGCAGTGACGCACTTCAAAAGCCACCTTTTTATTGATCGCAAAAAACTAGAGTTGCTGTCGCAAAGACAACAAACTGCCATAGAAGATCTCTGCCACGAACTCATAGCGAAAACCAGGGTCTTTTTTTTAAATGGCCATATCTCTTGGAAAATGCGCAACTATATCCTGTCTGTTGACGGCCGTTTTGACAGCTATCACACAGAAGGAGACACTGGGGAAATCATTGCCCTGTTCGAAAAGATAGAAAGAACCATCTGGAGTTTCGGCAAAGATATCACCGTGGAGTTCACCAACGTCATTTCCTATTTGCAGCTTGGCAAAGGAAAAAAAATTCTTTTTGAAAAACTAGTACAATAAAAACGAGAAGCGGTAAAACCTGCTCTCGTTTTTTTATTCAAATAAAAAAGCCCCGCCTTTGACCGGCAGGGCTTGAGATCGTGCATTAAATCTTAGCCGAAAAAACTTAACTCAGCTTCATGAGGATTGTCGGCATTGGACACCCCGTCAAATCGAGCAGGCTTTTCATCGGTTCGGATCTTCTTGGGCGGCACTGGGACACCTTCTCTACCGCCCACCATGACATTGGGTTCCGGTGACACTGCTGGTAAACTTTCAATCCACGCCTTCACTTCCTGCGCTGTTGGTCTTTTTCCTTTTGACATCACGATTTCCTCCATTTAATGGTTTGTATATTTTGTTTTTATATTTCAATTTTTTAAAGATTAATATAACTTACCGCGCCAACCACATTCTGTCAACTATTTATTTAAATACTCCTTCAGTCCTCGCCCCAAAATCTCCACCCCCTCTTTCAGTTTTTTGCTCTCCAGCACATAAGCCAATCTGATTTCATTTTGCCCCAGCCCCGGCGTAATATAAAAATCTGCCATCGGCGACACCAAAACAGTCTTATTTTTATAGCTAAATTTTTCCAGCATAAAACGGATAAAATCCTCGCTATCTTTGATTGGCAATTTCACCACCTGATAAAATGCCCCAGCTGACTCACGAAAAACTACACCTGACATCTTTTGGAGCTCTTTTAAAGCCACCTGGCTCCTCTTTTGGTATTCCTTTCTAATTTTATCTGTATATTTTTTTGCCTGCTTCAAAATTTCTATTGTTGCCAATTGCCCCACTGACGGCGCTGAAAGTCTGACCATTGCTATCTTCAAAATCGCCCCCATGATTTCTTTATTGAAAGAAACCACTGCGCCGAGTCTGATCCCTGGCACAGAAAATCTCTTGGACACGCTATCAATCAAAATCGTCCTTTCTCTTGTTTTTGCAAAAGTCAAAATATTTTTCAGCTTGCCCCGGAAAACAATCTCCCGATAAGTCTCGTCCACAATCAAATACAAATTATACTTCTCTGCCAACTGGCTGATTGTCTCTAGCTCTCTAGCGCTCCACACCTTACCTGTCGGGTTGTCCGGGTTGATGATCACTATCGCCCGGGTTTTCTTACTTATTTTCTTTTCTATTTCTTTTGTCTCTAGCAGCTGGAAATTATTCTCCAATCTCAAAGTCACTGGTTTCAAATTCACCCCAGCCATCTTGGCTAGGCCCTTGTAGCTCGCATAAAGCGGCTCAAACACCAGAATCTCCTCTTCACTATCAGCCACCGCCAAAAAAGCCAAAAGTATTGCCTCTGACGCCCCCACTGTCGGAATGATATTTTCTCTTTCCAGCTTTATGCCAAATTTTTTATAATAATCTCTCCAAGCATCCACATTTTCTACCATTCCACCAGATGGTGCATAGCCGAGATTTTGCGCTTTTATGTTTTTAATGCCCCGGACTATTTCCGCTGGTGGCGGAATATCCGGATCGCCGATATTTAATTTCAAAACCTCCACCCCCCGCTTTTCTGCCGCCATGACCAAAGGCCAAAATTTTCTGATCGGTGATGACATCAGATCATTGACCCTATTTGATAATTTCAATTTATTGCTCATAATATTTTGTAAATTTCGTAAAATAGTCCCAAGGCGAAACACCCAGCGATGAACCAAACTATTGGCGCTCTTCTGCCGTTGGCCCGACTCACCTTCTTATAAATAAAAGCGATAAATACCCCGTCGATCGCGAGCATCACCGATCCGACAAAAGAAATAATGGTGATAAAGTTATTAATCCCCAAAAAATACAAAATCGTCGGCACCGCCGCCACCGTAGTCAGAGCAGTCAATGGGCTTATTTTTAAATCATAGATCAAAAGCTTGTTTAGGGCCAGAGCCAAAGTGATATAGGAAGTAAAAGTGGTCAAAATGCCGAGCGCTAGTAAAATTTTTGCCATTTCGGCGCCCACCACTCCACTCAGGCCACCCAAGGCTGTCGGATCCACTGCTGTGCCACTCACGCCCAAAATAATCGCGATAAACACAATATATACAATCATCGCGGTCAATCCTGACCAAAAGATCACTTGATTCAATCTCTTTTTGTCCTTACCCATCACCCCAGCCACATCTGGTATAGCCGAAGCCCCCCACAAGGAAAACAAGACTACACCATAAGGCAAGAAAAAATTTTTTGCTTGGCCTTTAATCGCCAATATATTTTCTATCTGCCAATGGCTATTGACCCGCCACACCAAAACAACAAACACCAGCGCCAGAGCCACGATGCCCCAGACTTCCAGTTTGGCTATCAGTTTGTCGCCTTTCCAGACCAAAAGTGCGCCAACGAGACAATACAAAATCACGTGCAGCCACTCACCAGCTCCCAAATAGCTATTAAATAAAGAATGAGAAAAATCAGCACCCAAAATCACATAAGCCAAAATCGCTCCCATGAGACTGCCAATGGCTGTCACGGTCGCCACTCGACCCCAAAATGACCCCAGATGAATCCTAGCCATACCAGGCAAGCGATGACGGCCTGGTGTTTTGGCTGTTATCTCGCCCCAAAAAATATGAATGATCATCGCCACCGCCCCTAAAAAAATAAAATAGGCACCTACCGTCAAAAGTCCGGCCTGGCTGGTGATATAAGGCAAAGAAAAAATACCGACTCCGATGATCGTGCCGGTCAGCATCGCGTAAGCGTACAAAAAACTTTTAGCTTTTCTGAATAAACTCATAAAAATTATAAACTATAAATTCTTTAATCTTCCTTCCAACTGTGCTAAATGTGCTCTAGTCACGCTGAGTTCATGGTACTTGCTCGCATTTTTTCTCAAGTCTTCTATTGTCTTTCTATCCGCTGCGATTGCCGCCGCAATATCTCTCCTTCTTTCTTCTGTAAACTGTTGCTCGGCTAGCTTTTCTTTTGCAACCGATTCCCTACCCTGCCGGCTGAACATTTTTCTTACATTGCCCATACCCTCACTAAACATATTTATTATTTTAATTTATAAATAAAATACTCATTATATTAATAATACCATAAAACCAAAAAAGACTAAAATTTTTCCCGACTGAAGTAAAAAAACATATGGCTGGTCGTCTCCGCCTCCATTTGTCCAATTAATCGGCCAGAATTGGTATGAAAAATCAAGTTGCTTTTCTCAGCGCCGATCTGTTTCAGATAACTCATCAAAACATAAATTGCTTTGGGCGAATCAACTGGTATGGCCAAAATTTTCTCCACCTCACCTGACTCAATCGCCATCTTTGAGATTTCATCATTTTTATCAGATTCTGCCACATTGAGATAATGTGAAAAATCCACGCTCGCCAACAACAAAGCCTTCTCCGGATCAACGCTCTTGGCTATCACTTCGATCAACCTATCCAACTCTTCTGTCTTGGCCGTCGGTCTGATAATTATAGATAAAAATTTAGCCTGAGGAAAACTTTTTTTAACAAATCCAACTAAACCGGAAATTGCGTGTTCACCGGCAAAAGGATCTTCGTCTGGAATAAAACCGGCCTCGATTAGGTTATAAGCCAATTTTCCATTGGGCAGCAATTCTCCATATGGCGTCTGCCATTTAGCCCGAGAAAAAATAATATTACTCGCTCCGCGTTCAAAATGATTTGGCCCGATCATCACCACTGTTTCATAATTATTTTTTTCTATTCCCGACAAAAAAGCGGCGATCTTATCTTTAACTATCAGATGGTGCGGCAAAATCGCGCCATGCACTCTTGTTCCAGGCTCCTTGGCTTGGCTACTGCCTTGTTCGTACGCTTCATCATAAAATTCTTGATTCATGAAATAAGCCCGGTGCGCAATAATTTCTTGCTCCTCTACTACTGGCGTCTTTTGTTCTTTAACTGAATTATTAAAAAAATAATAAAACTGCCCCAGTTGTAAAACCACTAGGGCAGTAATAATAAAAACCGAATAATCCCTATTTCTCTTCATAAAAATTAGCGCCCCAAAGTCCCACCCCACTCTACTACGGTAAAACCTTTTCGCTCCGGTGTTTTGATAATTTGTGGTCGGACGCTTTGATATTCGTCCAATCCAAAATAATCCATAAACACCCGGATCACCGTATCTGGCTTCGGATGAATTTCCAAGGGCGCCAACTTATCAAATTCTACCTGAGGCATAAAGGAAATAAAATAATATTTTTTCTCCTGCATCTTGGGCAACCAATAAGCCATAAATTCCTTGTATTCATTCTCTTTCAGTCCCAACTGTGGTAATTTAGATTCCAAAAATTGCGCCACTTTTTCTCTTGGCACTACAAAGCCACTAGCTGGTGTCTGATAATTAACACCAAAACCCTCCCAAAAAAGATACGGATAAATCTTTCCATCACCATAATTATAAATCTCGCCATTTGGTTTGGCTTTGACTTTCCAGCCCTCACCATAATACGGGTCGCTGATTGATAGTCCGCCCGTTGGCGTGACCTTGACCGATACATCCATTTCACGTTCCGGATAAAGATAAATTACTGGCTTGCCGCACTCGGCCATGGGCTGAAATTTGGCATCTCGAAATTCCATGAAATCACCAAACGGATCTTGCCAATAAATAATCGGGCGGCCAGCCAAAAATTCTTCATAGCTGACCTTTGCCTCCTTGCTCTGTGCCTGATCAAAAAATTGATAATGTTCATCATACATTGCCCGGTAAATACTCCTGCCTGCCTTGTCGCCCTCAGCCAAAAACAAATTTTTATCCTTGGCCTCATAAAAGACTTCTTCTTCGGACGATTCACCAACAATTACAAATTGGTCAATATTTTTGGCATAATCAGGATAGTTATAGCAACCAAGGGCACAGGTCCCAATACGCTTTATCATATACTCATTATTATTACTCCCCCCAGATATCCAGCTTATATTGAGCTTATAAGGCCTGTTATAATTGGAATATAGATTATCATCACCAACCGCATCCAAAAAAGGGAGTTCTAAAATATATTCTCTTATTGTTCCATCACCAGCTTTTACTATAAAACAATTGTCGGTTTTATCCTTGTATACATAATCAACCCCATTATATAAAAATATTTTTTTCGGACTGTCATAACTTGTTAAAAATTTTGTGGATTCGCCTTCACTTCTTTTGAGTTTAATATTAGAATTGGGAATAGTTATTTCTGAGGGTGGCTCCAAATTAGCTATTTTGATTTCGTGGTTCTCTTTGAATATCCTCTTCATCGCTTCTTCCATATACTCAGAAGAATGATTAACCAACAAAATCGCCTCCCCATCATTTTTCACAACTCTATATAAATCCGGCTGAAAAGCCGGGCCCTCAGGCCAATTAACTACTAAAAATAATTCCTTACTATTGTATACCCCACCCTTTATCACTCCAGCTTTGTATATCTCTAGTTTATTCACCAAGTCAAGAGCCTTCTCCCGGTCAACGACCCCATAATCAAAAAGTCTCCAAACATCCACCTTTACTGGCCACTCATTCCATTCCACCGTGATTGTGCCACCGGTTTTATCTTCAGGCAAAACCTCATCGGTCGTAGGAACCGTCTCGTCGCTCGGCGTATTATTATCATCATTAATTATCGGCTGAGTGTTAACGGCAATATTGGCGTTGTTATTGGGCGCTTGCTCATCTTTTTGTTTAATCAAAAAATAAGTCGCCGTCACCACATTGGTCAACACCAAAAAAATAATCACTATCAATATGATGATATTTTTCGGGAAAAACTTTTTCTCTGGCCCTATCTTTGTTTCTATTTCGTCTTCCATATAAATTAAATTAATTAATACTTTAATTTGAAATTTGAAAATATTTCTTTGTGCCATTGGGTCCTGCTGTCGCGGCCTCCAAAATTCCTTTACCCCCGCCCGGTGTCGGCGCATTTAAGCTTGGCAAGGTTACTGCCTGATTTTCATTTTCCAAATTGGCATACAACACGCACTGATTATTTTCGTTGATTATATATTTATAATTAGAATTACTCTCTGTGCCGGTTTTCGGATCTTTCAAATTACTGGGGATCTGACTAGCGTATTGAGGATATTTTACCCTATACTCCTCAATCAACTGGCTAAGATCATATTCCCCCGGCCCCCCAGCTGGCACCAAACATCCAAAAGCCAAAAATCTACCAATTTGGTTTAAATCATTTAATCTCTTGGCATCTCTGGCTTTACCCCGAGCCCCGCCAAAAGCCACTACGCCCAAAGTCGCCAAAACCGAAATAATGCCTATCACCACCAAAAGCTCTATTAACGTAAATCCCCTCTTATTCTTAATCATATCATATTTTTAAAATTTATTTCTTACAAATTCTTTTTTCCACTCGACCACCTTGCCCACTGCAATCTCTATCTTATCTGCCCGACGCAAACCACTGATCTGTCTTTTGTCCAAAATATTATAATGTTTTACCTCATCCAGATATTCCGGTATATAATCAACCTCCTCTTCGCTGGTCATCCAGCCAAGCTTATCAAATCTTTTTAGATTAACCGGCATGGAAAAACTCCGCAAATTTTTCCGGCCAAAATCGTCAAAATACTCATGGAAATAGCTCATCACCAATTCTCTAATTGTTTTGTAAATCGGTTCGCGATAACGCAGTACGGCGTGATTTGTTTTGGAGATCGCCCCCCAACAACCATACCTCTTGTAAACTGCGATCACGTGGTCAAAGTCATCTTTATTTTTGACCTTCAAGTCTACCAAAAGTGGCGGCTCGCCCTGCAGGCGCAAAGCCAAAGCCGCGAGAATCGCTCCCTCACCGCAGTGGCATATTCCCTGCCGCAATACTCTTAACGGCGACAGATAGGTATCTCCGTCATATTCAAAATTAATACTCATTTCATCCAAAAAACTCTGGATTTTGACTGGTGTATTTAATTTTTTCAGAAGTCTATACTCTCTTTCCGGTAAATTAAATCTCATAAAAATATTTATTTACCCCAATTCATCGCTGTGATGGTAATCTGCAAAATCGCAGCAAACATCACCCAAAGCAAATACGGTATATTGGCATAGCTCACCCACCTCGCATAAGGAAAAACTACGAACAGCGCCCAAGCTAGAGTGCCCAAAACCAATACGATATCAATAGCGGCCAAAAAATTATTTCTCAACCCAAACTGCAAGGGTGTAAAAATCAAATTGAAAATAATATTTAAAATAAAAGGCAAAAAAACAATAAATGGTATTTTGCCCTTAAAAAACAAAAAAGCCGTATAGCCGAAAGAAATGATAATGATCGTATAAAGTACGCTCCAAACCGACCCAAAAAGCCAGCTTGGCGGTGCGAAAGACGGTTTGATCAAATTCTGATACCAATTATATGTATTATCCATAATAAATTTTATTTAGTTCTTATATTATAATTTTCTCACCTTGGTCAATTTTAAGCAAACAAAAAAGCCGTTTCCCCCAAAACGGCCACGATCTTTGTATATTTATTCCCCTCCCTGCTTTTGTATGTTCGGGAAAATTAATTTAACTGGTTTCCCTTCCGCATCAACGCAAAACACCTCTCCTCCGTTAATAATAAATTTTGCCAGCCAATGGTAAACGTACAGGGCGTTCCTTATAACTTCTGCCAAGCTGGCAGCGTCAGTCACTTTTTTCAACCAACCTATAATTTCTATAGTTTTCTGGGAAAAAGTAAACTGAATTTTCCTACCCTTCTCCATGATCTTCCTCCTATACAATGGACGCATTAGATTTTTTATTTATCAACCAGTACTTGGTTGATCGTCAGAGAAACAACCCGAAAATCCATAGCAAAGTGGTCTCCTACATGGATGATTATGAATGTTTTCTTTGTTTCCCACTCGCCAGGATTTAGCATTGCCATACCACGGTCACAATGATGAAATGTATGGTGACTATGGCCAAATAGCACATAGTTAACATAGCCATATTCAGCCATTATCTCTTCATTTACTTTCCAAATCTCCGCCTCATCTACATGCTCCAAGAGCTCTCGGTCTTTAAATTTCAGCGCCCTCAGCCCCAGATAATGATTGACATAAATCCGCATTCCTCCAATCGTTATGATACATGCCACCTTTTCCCGAAGCAGATGCCAATTATTAGGCAATTTTTCCGGAATTTTTTCATTTTGTTTGGTCACAAAAACATACATCTGGAAATCGTCAAAAGCCGGATGCCCCCAATGTTGGTCAGCCAGATCACCTGTATGAATTATTGTTTGGCACTCAAAATCTCTGGCTTTTTTGCTCGCTAGGTACAAATCTTCCTCGCTGCAATTGTGCGTATCACCAAAGACAAAAATATTCATTTTGCCCTCCCTTTATATGGATAAAAAATATTTTTTATTTTAAAATAGGAGCTATATTTTGTTTCTTTTTATCTTACTCTTGGCCCATTAAAAAAGCAAATAAAAAAACCGCCCCGATGAGCATTGGTGACGGTTTTTAATATTGGGAAAAGCAATAACTACTGCCCTGTGTTGAGCCGATTCTCCAAATTCTCAATTCTTTCTTCCAGCTCCAATATATACAAACTCATCTCTTCAATCTTCTCTAGGTTCAGCCGATTAGCTTCAATAATGTCAATCTTATCATCTTGTATTTCTACGCCCGGCAGATGGTGGTTTTCCTCAATATAGAGTCTTAGTTCGTCTAAAGAGAGCATCCGGTAATCAGCCGGGATATAGTCATTATTAGGATTGCCAAAGTATTTGGCAAATACATAGTCTGGGTTGGTATATTCCGTACCTGACTTGTATAGCGAGCCTGTTAGGAGGATGTCCCCAGCTACGGCAAATTCCATGTCCTGCCAAGGAGTAGAAGTGGCGACGCCTACGGTTCCTTTACTATTCACGGAAAAAAGGTCCAAACTCGTAGACGTGCCTACCTGAAAGAGCTTCTCCAGGCCTTCAGCTGAACGGGAAACCTGTAGTCTGGCTGTAGGAGCGGCAATGCCTATGCCTACAGTGCCAGTAGCTACAGTCGTACCAGTATTACCGAGTCCATTAGCAAAGATCATGTTGCCTATGCTTAAAACGTTGTCTGAAGTAGAAGCTGGGGCATCAATATCGTAGCCAATGATGATATTGCCAGAGCCCGTGGTCAGGGCATCGCCTGCTTTGTAGCCTAGAGCCATGTTTTTGGAACCGGTACGGATATTTACCCCGGCCTGGTAGCCTACCCATGTACTACTGGCATTGGAGTAAACAGCGCTTGAATGACCACGACCCGCTTGATAGCCGAGAGCTGTATTGGCAAAAGATTGAGTCCAAAGATAACCAAGGGCCATTTCGCCAACGGCTGTATTCCAAGAACCGTTTACATTATAAATTAATGAGTCTGACCCGACAGCAACATTACCACTCACCTTCTCTCCATAATATCCTGCTTGGTAACCAATAGATATATTACGCACCCCAGTAGTGTTGGCCCAACCAGCATAATAGCCAATGCTAATATTAGAGTCACCCGTAGTGTTTTTTTCCAAAGCCTGTCTCCCTATTGCTACATTATAATAACCAGTAGTATTTTCATACATTGGAGTATAGCCAATGGCTACGTTATCAAAACCCAAAGTATTATTAAAAAGCGCGCTGGTGCCAATGGCCACATTATATCCAGAAAAATCCCAAGTACCGGTTCTTTTTGCATTATATAGTGCTTGATAACCAATGCCTATATCATCTTTAGTACTAGTGGCAGTATACCCCGCTTGATAACCAAGAAAAATATTATTTGTACCCGCATTATTCAGATTCTTCCCTGCTTCGGTACCTACTGACAAAGAATAATTGGTAGATGAAGCGACAAATACTGGCAGGTCATTTTGATAAATAGCACTATTGGCACCTTGGAGTATATTGCCCGTCACCGTCAATGTCTAACTCAAGGTCGTTGCTCCAGTCACGCCTAGTGTTCCTCCCACAGAAGTATTGTTACCTACAGTTGTCGCCGCTTCTGTGTCAGCTGCCAGAAATAGCATCGCGCCTGTCATGGCTAGGGCGAGGATAGATGATATAAATAGCTTTTCTTTGAACATAAGCATGGGATTAAATTAATTTCTAAAATAATTTTTGAAATTTATAATTTGGAATTTATTTTGGATTTAGGATTTGGAACTTGGTGCTTATTCTATTATACCTTAATTTTAACATTAATTACAGTCAAAAATTACTCTTCTTTATTTCCTTGCAAATTCATCGGCTCCCCGCAACAGACGAGTGTCCCTCCCCCGGCCGATACTACCTCGACCACATTGCCACAAATCTCGCATTTATAAACTTGGCCTTTTTTGATCATAAAAATAAATTTAATTGTTCATATTCTAATTATAGCAAATAATCAATAATCGCCCAATCAGATATTTCTGCTGTCATAGGCCCAGTGCAAAAGCGCCTGTCTTTGCTTTTTGCGACAATTGATATCACCCGACCGGCAATTTCTCTGTACTTGCACTATATGACGTTTCATCGCTTTCCATCTTTTTATCTGCCTTTTATCATCTTCGTGCCTCCGACCCAGATAGTATCGACAATACCACTGAAACCAACCGCGCGGATCATCTTTGTGTATCCAGCCCTTGGCCCGCCAGACCTCCAATGGCTGGCTCGCCTCCACCTGAAAAAAATTTAGCTTTTTATCATGGCCCGGCCTGCCGGCAGGCAAAAGCTTGGCTCGCAAGAACCAATCCTTGGGAAACTCCTTTCGACAATCGCGCAGATATCGTCCGCTAAAAACTCCGAGCCGGAGCATCTCCTTGGGCGCCAGGTCTGGCCGAAATTCCTTATCAAAATTTTTGCCCCTGGGCGCACTCAAAAAATAAGTGTACCCGGACTGCATTTTGTCATTGACCCTGATCTTTTTTCTCCCCATAAGCTAGTCACAAAAATTCGGACGGAGGATCCCCTCCGTAAAACCATATTCATTTTTCATTTTCTCACAATCAACACTGCCATTGCCATCATAGACCACCTGCCACTGATCATCAATTTTCACTGCCAGAAAAAGCCCGCCCTCGGCCTGCTCTTCAGCCCCAAATTTTATACTCCCGGCCAGATGCGCCTCATCCCTTCTGGTTATACTTACTCGCACCTCGTCTATCGCTTTTTTATATTTTCTAGACAGAATTTCTTTTATCGCCTGCGCATCCAAAAGGCCGGCAATGTTATTGTGGTTGAAATATCCGCATTCTAGGGTGACTTTTAGACTATCGCCGACTGGCGTACTCGGCTCATTGACACCCCGCTTCATCTCCTGATGACGAAAATTCACGATACAGGCCATATAGTCTTTATAATAACCCCTCAGACCACCCACTACGCCATCAGCCACGTTGTATTTGTCCATCCCCCAGTTGTTGTTTAAATAATTTTCCAAATTGTTATAATCAGCCATCTTGATACCCTCGGCCTCATAAATAACCCCGACAACTTTGGCATCGGTCATCATGTCGTCTTGGCCCACAATCCAGTTGAACTCTGTCTCGCCATTATTTTCCAATATCACCCCAGAAGACTGCTTCAAAAGAGAAACCAAATCCTCTACTTTGTCCGGGCAAAACTCTTCAAAGGCCCGATAACATTTGCTGCTGGCATCACACCATTGATAGCCAGCCGAGCCAATACAACCATGATCATCTTTGTCAGCGCCCACGATATTTTCTGTTTGTTTGTCCACCGCCGGCCGAACCACATCTTTTTGGGACAAAAAATAGCCTGCTCCAGTCAAAATCACAAGGATTGCCACCGTGGCAACAATTTTTGTCTTGGACATAAAATTATTTCAATTTATAATACTTTATTAATTTTTTACCATCACCTGAATTGGTAATTTTATATTGGGCTGGCCGTTTTCATCAAAGATCACGCTGATTGGCTCGCCCTCCAACATTCTTCTCTTGTTGTCGTTATAGCCACGCACCCCCACCTCGGCCGCGCCTTTATTTTTAAATTCTTCAAAACTAAAACCAACACGATAATCACAAACATCGCGCGCCAACTTCATCCACGAATAAATCGCGCTGAAATAAAAACCGGTTTCATAGGAAGTATCTTTTTCCACTCCCTCAGCAAATTTGAGCTCGATCACAATATCAGCTTTATCAATCGCGCCGCACAATTTCTCTTTTTGCGCAGCCGGATCGGTTTTTTGGCCGAGATACATCTCCTCTGCCGGCTGATTGTTGTTTAGGCCGACAGAGTCGGCCGGTGCTGCTGGCTCTTTTTGCGTACAACCCCCAGTCAAAAAAACTACAGCCAATAATAACACTGTTAAAAATTTAAAATTTTTTGTCATATTTTTTCTGGCATAATTTTTTATTAATTAAATATTACCCTAATTCACCCGCGCAAACAAAACCACATAATTTTTACCATACGCTTTGGCGCACTTGGGGCAGGTGGTATAGGAAAAATAAAGTTTTTTCATTTCTTTGTTTTTACTTTTAACATATTCCGCCATTTCTTTGGCCCACTGGCCAGCATCTTTGTATGGCCCTTCGAAAACCTTGGTCAAAAAAGTACCCGAAATTTTCGCCATCTCGGCGCCCGATACTTCTCGCGCCACATCAATATAAATATCCGCGCCCCACAATGATTTTTCATCAGTCAGCATCAACTGGTGGGGCGCTTGGGCGTTGGCTTTCTCAATCAAGGTCATATTCTTAACAACCCTCTGACCAAAATTAAGAGGCATATGCAAAAAGCTAATCACGTGATCTTTGACAAATAATTTATCCTGCCAAGTGATTTCTTTATCCTGCCATGACGCTGGGTCAAAGGGCTCACAGCAGCCGGTCGCTTGAATTTTTTGGTTATCCATATTTTTTCGCCAATCGGCGAATTAATTAATATTTATAACCCCTCTTATTGACTGGGTTAATATTCAAAAAACTAATTACACCCGGCGTTTTTCAGACAATTGTCGCGCACTTCGCCCGCTGGCGCCTGAGCACACAAATCACAAGCCTGTTGTTTGTATTTATCCGTATTTTGCTGCAACTCCTGCACCGCCTGCCCCACCTCTTCGGTTGTGTCTTGAAAATTCTTATCAGCCGGCGGCGTAAAAATTGAATTGTCGCCTGACCATTTTTCACACACAAAATCGCGTCTTTGCTCCAACCCGGCATTGTTGCCTCCTGCCGATTCTCCTGTCGCAGCTGGCGCGTTTTTCTGCATCTCTTGCAAATTCATCTTGGATGCCTGCGCGCTAAAATCATTCCACATATAAAGATACTCGCCATCGCTGATGGTATAAACATGACCCATATCGCCCATAGCCACATCCTGATAAAATTTTTGCCCATCAATATAAATCACATTAGTCACCTCTCCCTCTTGAGTCACTTTTTCACTCCAGCTACACTTCATTGGTCTTTTCATGGCCAAGAGTTGATTAATAGTATACTCGCCGCTTGGGCTGACTGTTTCCTCCTGATTGGCCGGTTGTTGATCATTATTGACGACCGGCTTTTCGGTTTTCTTGCCACAACCGCCCGTTGCCAAAATCATCAGCGCCAACACTACAAAATAGACAAATTTTCTTTGTTTTTTGAACATATTTTTTCCTATAATTAATAATATTTATTTTTTAATTATTCTATTCCACTTCTCTATTGCCAGCGTTCGGTTCAGGGTTATTGGGATTTGGGCATTCACCATTAAAATTGGCAATCACTTCGCAACGAGTGCCGTCCACTCTTTTGCACAAAACGCTTTCTGTGCCCACGCCCTCGACTGTCCCACCTGTGATGGCACAATAGACTTGCGCCTCATTTTCATAACCGGTGATCTTTAATCCACCAACCGGGCACTGACCGCGCATCATCGCCCACTCTTCACATTGCCGATTGTCATCAAAAAGGCACACGCCATATTGGCCGAGTTTATTTTCTTTCATCACCAAAGTTCCGCCCTTGTCAGTACAATTGGTGCTCGCCGGATTGGCCAGGCCGATATTATTATTGTTTTCTGGACAAGGCGCAAATTCGCAATCAGGCCCAATACGGCCGACCGCTGTGCCATCAGGGCAAATCTTGGCCTCTTCTGTACAGGCGATCCGGCCTTCATTCCTGGCCACCTTGAGCCCGTAAGAGCCAAAAACCACGATGGCCACGGCGATCAAAAGTACCACAATAAAAAGGCCGAGCATTGGCTTGTTCATATATTTTTAATAATTATTAATATAATAATTTTATTTATTAAACCACTTGGTGAGCCAGCCAAATAGACTAAACTTGCCTTCCTGCGCTTTGATAAAATTTTCCATCCTAGTCTGTTCCTGCTCCAAATTTTGGATCTGGGTCTGGACCTCGGTCGTGCTGGCCTTCTTGCCCATTATCCTATTTAGCTGTTCAATCCTATTTCTAGTCTGCACCATCTCGCTTCGGAGTGCCCCAAGATTTTTATAATCAGAGCCAAACAAAAATGTTTTGATCTTATTTCTATTTTGTATTTTTTCCATCATCTCGGTCGTCGTCGCCATGGCTCTATTTTGTTCTCTGGCGATTATGCGCACCTGCTCGCCGACTGTGCCCTCGGTGGTGCTGGCAGTCTTGAGCAGGGTCTGCACAAAGTTGGCTACGGCGCTTCTGTGTTCCTCGGCATTTGTCTGTCCATTTTGATTTTTTATTTGTCCCTGGAGCGTAGAAGTATTATTCTTTTGTCCCATTACCTGCACGCCAGCCGGAGCCATCTTGGCCAAAACTGGCACTGCCGCCATAGCGAGTGCCACAGCCAAGCATATTACAAAAATTAGACTATTTTTTCGCATATTTTTATGAGTTAATTACTAATATCTCAATTATAACGCATTAATTCACCTGCGCAAATAAGACCACGTAATTTTTACCATATGCTTTGGCGCATTTGGGGCAGGTGGTGTAGGAAAAATACAATTTTTTCATTTCCTTACCTTTGGCCTTCACATATTCCGCCATCTCTTTAGCCCACTTACCGGCATTTTGGTATGGCCCTTCGAAAACCTTGGTTAAAAAAGTACCCGAAATTTTCGCCATCTTGGCGCCCGGTAATCCGCCGGCTGGCGGATTTACATCAATATAAATATCCGCGCCCCACAGCGATTTTTCATCAGCCAGCATCAGCTGGTAAGATACTCTGGCCTTGGCATTTTCAATCAAGACCATATTGCGAATAATTTTTTGCCCCATATTCAGAGGCATATGCAAAAAACTCGTCACATGGTCTTTGACAAAAATCTTGTCCTGCCAGGTGATTTCTTTATCCTGCCACGACTCCGAGACCGACGACAACAGCTGCTCCTTTTGGTATAAAATTATTTATTAATTATTTTATAATTTCTCAATCTCTTTCCAGTCCTTGTCCGGCAGATAGATAATAATGAGACCAATCGCGATACCCGCGATCGCCGTCCAGATATGACTGCCGCCAAAAAGCCACTTATCTACCTCATCCAAGGCATACCAGATGCCCCGCCAGATCAACACTATACCGATGATAATAGACAAATTTTTGGCCAGACGCGGCCAGTTGATTTTGTTTTGTGCCATATTTTTATTTATTAATTTTATTTTTTCTAATTTTAATCAACCCCACCATGCCTAAAACAAAAAATATCACCCCCAGAAGTTGCGCGCCCGGGCTGTCGTCGTAGCCGCCATAGATAAATATAAACACCCCAAACATCATGGCTAGGATATATAAAATTATTTTCAAATATTTATTCATAATATCATCTCCGGCTCAATTTAACTACTGGGCATATTTGTCATAAAACTGCGGTACTTGGCATTGCACAAAACCCACACAGTCATTGGGTGTTTTAATATCCGTGGCATTGATACACTTGACCATCTCTTTGGGCCAAGTGGGGCATTCTTCCATGCAAGTATTGTAGGCATCAGTCAAATCAGTAGCTGTCACATCCTCGGTATAGGCGGCGCAGTCTTTGTGTCTCTGACAAGCATCGCTACATTTATCAGAAATAATTTTTTTGACTGGCTCTGCTTCTTGGCACAAATCTCTCAAGGCTTGCAAAATATCTTTTATATTTTGGGCATTGTCGTCCATTTGAAAAATATTTTCATTGGGATCAATGATATTGATTTCATTTATTTCCGGCAAAGGTGGTACATCAGAAGTCAGCTCGGGCACTTCCGAACCGGGGCGTCCTGGATTTATTTCCGGCATGTCTGGGATATATTCGATTGATTCTACGCCAATGTCTGGCAAAGGTGGAACATCGGAAGTCAATTCCGGTACTTGCGACCCTGGCACTTCTATATTTTCCGGGCTAATATCTGGCAATGGTGGCACGTCGGAACTTAATTCCGGCACTTCTGATCCGGGCCGACCCAGTGGATTGTCGCCACTTAATACTACAGGCTCTACATCTGGCAACTTGGGTACACTGTCCAGCCATTGTTTTTTACGCTCGGCCAAATCTGCCAACTTTTTTTCTAAAGCATCTATTTTTTTATTAGTCTCTTTTTTATCGCCACAATTCATCCCAGCCGAGTTTTGCAACTCTTCGGCTTCAGCCAAGAGATCTTTATAATCAGTCACGATTTTTTCCGGCGTGTCCAATTCTTTTTGACCAGAATCAATCAAAGTGTTTTTCAAAAAAAAGCCAGCCGCGACCAAAACAACGACCGCCACCGCGCCAATGATTATTTTTGGGATAGTGTTCATGTGGTTGTGATTAATTATTATTTTATAAATTTTTCAATCTTTTGACACTCTCATTATATTTCTTCAGCTCTTCTCGGACTTTATTCTCCATTTCCAAGTGTGAAATATCACCGGTGTTATTTAAAATTTCCTTATCATTTAAAATTAAAAAATCATCCAGTTTTTGAATCCAATCTTTCATATACATGACTCTCTGCTCCACACTTTGCAATTCAGCAAAAGATAAAAATTGTTCCACCAATAAATTCAATCTCTTTAATTCCAATTCTTCTAAATAATTTTTGGCAATTTGGGCTTGCTCGCGCGTAATAACTTCCCCTTTCCAGTTGGTCAAACCCATATTTTCTTTTTGACTGTCCACTCGGTGGGAAATTATTTCCGCCGCGGTGAGTCCGGTAATGGCAAAATGAAATTTATTCTGCACCGTGGCAAAAAACTTTTGGGCATAATCTGTTTTGAAATTGTAGTCGGCGCTCGTGGCAAAAACATCGCGGACTTTTTGATAGAAATTTGCTTCTGAAGTTCTGATTTTTCTAATTCTTTCTTCCCATTCTTCAAAATATGTTTTGCGCACTCTGCCCTCGGCTAGTCGTTCGTCATCCATCACAAAACCTTTTACTATGTATTCTTTCAATTTTTGGGTGGCCCAAACGCGAAATTGCGTGCCACGCAGAGAATTTATACGATAGCCAACGGAAATTATGGCGTCTAAATTATAATGTTTTACAAGGTAATTTTTACCGTCAGTGGCAGTTACCGAGTATTCCTCGGTAACTGAATTTTCGTTTAATTCAGCCTCTTTAAAAACATTTTTTAGGTGCAGACTGATATTATCCACAGAACAATCAAAAAGCTCAGCCATTTGCTTTTGCGAAAGCCAAACAGTCTCATTTTTTATTTGCACCTCAATTCTTGTCTCACCATCCGCTGTGCTATAAATAATGATCTGATTATTTTTATCTTGTTCAAGCATATTTTTTAAAAATATTTCCAGCTTTTTATTTTTTCCTTGAGCCTAAAATTATTTTTTATTTGCCTTCAATAAATTTTAATGAAATGGAATTGACACAGTGACGGATGTTTTTGTCAGTCAAATGTTCGCCTTGAAATATGTGTCCCAAATGTCCGCCACAGCGAGCGCAGGTAATTTCGGTTCTGATTCCATCAGCGTCCAGAGATCTTTTGACCGCGCCTTCTATTTCATCATCAAAACTCGGCCAACCACAAGTGCTTGCAAATTTGTCTTGGGAATTATAAAGCGGAGCATGGCACTGCCGACAAACATACACGCCGTGGGCGGTGTTGTTCACATACTCGCCCACAAAAGGTGCTTCAGTTCCCTTGTCAATTATCACCCGCTTTTCTTCGGGAGTTAGTTTGTTTAATTGCATAAAATTATATAGTCACTTCATTTAAAGTGGTTTTCATCTCAAGACCATTAACCAATTTATCAATATTCAAAATCCTCACTTCCAAACCATCTTTTTTGATGAAATCAAAATAACGTTCGGTATCAATAAAAGATTTTGGCGAGATAAAGACGGAATATGATTTTGTACCTCTTTTTACATATTCCTCAAGGTGGCGATGTATGGAAAACGACTCTCTAATATGTTGCTGTGTTCCCGTTAGCAAGGTTACTTCGACTAAAACCGTGTCTTTATCTTCCAAACATTCAATATCAGGACTTCCGCCAGAAGCGAAGCTCGTCGGCAATCCTTCGTCATCTGAAACAAAATTTGGTTTTACGATAACATTCGGTAATTTTTTAAGGATTGCCAAGGATGTCAAAAATTCCAAGCGCAATGGCTGTTCAATAACTTTCAAGATATCATCACTTGAAGATTTTTTCTGTGCCAAATTAAGCAGTTCGTTTTTAATAGATTCCCAAGCGTAATGATTAACCCATTTTTCCAATTCCGCTTTTGTGGTTTTTGCTGGGGCTTTAAATACTGAAAGTGTTGAAATTAAATCGTGATCAACTTGCCCGATGTATTTAAAAAATTCTTTTTCCGTTTTAAATTCCTTGTAGGAAATATAGTTTTTCAAAATATAATCTACGGTCGCAGATTCCTTTGTATTTATATCTATAAAACGACCTCCGCCACGCAAAGAAAACAAGCCAGTCAAGCGCATTTTTCGTATAAAATCGTCAGGATAATCGCCGAGAATTGAATTATCATCTCGCTTTGTTTCGTTTAATAATTTATAGCAAAGATCCAAAACTACTTCGTTACTGGGCGTGTAGCTGTGCTTTTTGCGTAGTTTCTTTATCTCTTTATATAAACCCTCGGCATTGTCATCCTGCCAGCATAGCAATAACGGTATTTCTGCTCTGGATATACCAGCTCCTTTGTACGCAGGATCATCATTCAAAAGTTTTATGGTTTGTATGAGCAAAATAAGCGGAACATTTTTATTTAAAACACGGCGAAACGGATTTTGGCGTTGATATTTTGCAAAAGCATTGGCAAAAACCATTAACTCGTTTTCTGGTTTTTCCTTGTCCAATAACATTTTTCCGCTTTCGGAAAATTTTATTTCTTCATTTTGCCAATACCAAACAAGGCCAAGTTCTTTGGCGATTTTAAACCAAGTATCAAATCTTGATGGCCATCCTTTTTCAAATCCTGCTTCTTTGTGGCTTTGTGGATTATCGGAAAATACTTTTTCGGTCTCTGTTTCAGTTAACTCAACCTCGTTTTTCCATTTATCTTTTATAGCCGAAGACACCTTCATTGGCTGATATAATCCTTTTTGAATTAAGGATTTGGCGACTTTATCTATAATTTCATTTGTTAAAATTTCGCCGTCATATTCCGCAAGTACGGTTAAAAAATCCTTCAATCGTTCAGGATTTCTCATTGTAGTTGTAAACAGTAATGGCTTGTATTCAGATTGTCGTTTATTCATAAATTTAATAGTTAGTGATCAAAACTTCCTTAATTATCTTTTTGCCGTTGTTATGATAATTAATGTAGTTGCTTTCAATTTTGTGTACTTTATATTTTTTCATCCATTTCAGCAGTAGGTCGTTTTTACTTCCGTTATAGTGAGTAACATTTGATAAGGCAAACTTAACCCCCTTTTTGTCTAAGTCATCAATTATTTTTAATAAATCGGCCTCTGATTTTTGATTCCATAATTTATTATATTCACTTGCGGATATTAAATATGGAGGATCTAAATATATAAAATCATTTTTTGAATATTTTTTGTCCGAAAAAAACTTTTTAAAATCTTTTGAAGTTATAGATATTTTTTTATCATGCACAAAATCAAAGTATCCGTTCAGGGCGTTAACCACATTTTTATTAAAATCAACATTACCAACAGGTAAATTAAATTTTCCTCCGCCATTAAATCTTAACATTCTATTGAATCCGTAAATAAGCAGAATATACAAAATCAGAGGGTCATTTTTCTGATAATTATTTACGCACAATCTCAATTTATCGTATCCGTCTTTATTAAATCTTGCGTAATAAGTTTTTTTAAATTCTTTTTTTAGCGAATCAGGGACAATATCCTTTTTATATGAATGCGAAAGTTTATATTTATGGATTATTTTTTCAGCGTCCTTAAAAAACCCTTCTGGATTTTTTGCACTAGCGATTAAAAGCTTATGAATATTGATTAAGTGTTTGTCTATATCGTTAAGAAAATATTTTTTCGCTTCAATATTCAAAAATACTGTGCCTCCGCCGACAAAAGGTTCATAAAAATTATTTATTTCTTTGGGAAATAAATTTACCAATTGTTTCATCAGCTTGTATTTGTCCCCGACGTAAAACAAAGGGGATCTTCTTATTTTGGTTGTCATATTTTTGCCTTTGTTACGAAAAGATATTCTTTGTGATTATTAAAATTAGTATTGCCTGCGTTGAAATGCCTATAATTTTTTTCAAAAACCTTTGTTGGGCCTTTTTTTTGTAAAATCTGTTCAATCTCTTGGAGTGTGATTTTATTTTTTGAGGAGTTGCTTTTTGAATCGTATGTATTGTTGTACGAAACGACTAAATATTTTGCGTCAAGGTCTCTCACGAGTTCTGCAAATTTATCTTTAGCGCTGTTTCGACAATAATCGCTCATATTTTCCGGTTCTGGCTTTAGAGCAACACCAAAAAGTTTTGGTTTGTCCCATTTAGTCAAGGTTTCAAGTACATGATAAAATCTGCTGTATTGTCTTGAGTTGTATGGCGGGTCAATATAAACGACATCAGCATTTATTTTTTTAGCTAAAGCGTTCGTATCTTCTTGAAAAATTGATATTTCTTGCGTGTCTATTGGGTCAATCGGTTTCATGAAAAAACTATCATTGATAAATTCCTTTTTGAAATAAGCGTCAAAATGTCCAACCGTGTTGGCGATTTTATCGGCGGTATAAAGCAAAGAAGCGATTAACATGTAATATTCTCGTTCAGTTAAATTATTTTTATTTTCTTCTATATTTTCGCGAATAAAGCCGATAATTTTTGCTGAATTTTTGCTGAAAAATTTGCCACCAAAATTTTTGGAAAAATAGTTTTCCTCTAAATCATCGCCATAAATATTATTATAGCTTTTGATGATGTTATCTATTTTATTTTTATCCCATTCCTCATTTCCGAAAAAAGCACGATATATTGCGTAGTTTGAATGTAAAAAATCATTTAATAAAACTTTTTCAAAGTGTTTGGTTGCAACAGCGGATACAACACCCGTTCCTGCAAAAATATCTGCAAATGAATTTCCGCTACATTCTTTGTTGATTATAGAAAAAATCCATTCAATTAACTTGTGTTTATTGCCAATATACCTGCGATTGTGTAGCTGGAGATGGTTTTCTCTTACTTGTGGAATGTAAAAATAATTTTCTTGGATTTTTTCGGCGGTTATCTCATAGGATGGTCTTTCAGTTTCAAACATAGTAAAAAGCGTGCCCTGTATTCCATCTGCGACATAATCAACACTTGCTTTTTGTTTATTTAATTTTTCGTAAAAGCTGTAATGGTCGTTTTGGGAAACGACAATAAAATCAATAACAGGTATTCCCATTATTTCGCCAGCCTGTACTATTTTTTCAATAATTTGGTTGTCTTTTTCGCTTGGTGAAGAATCGCCCGAAGGGTGATTGTGAACCAAAATAACGCTGGCGGCGTGTAATTCAGTTGCGGGATAAAAAATTTCTCTCGGATGTAGCAATGCTTTGTCTAAAAGGCCGACGCTAACAATTTCTTTTTTTAACAAAGCATTTCGTGCGTTTAAATAAAGACAAACTAAATGTTCTTTTTTCTTATCCCTTAAGTCGTAAGTAAGGGATAAAACATCTTGAGAATTTTTTATAACAATCTCGTTGGTTTTGTTTTCGTCGTAAAATCTTTTTACTAATGAAATTGCGGAAGCAATTTGCAATGCTTTTGCTTGTCCGATTCCTGAAATTTCCAAAAGATCATCAACGGTTATATTCAAAAAGTTTTTACCGAATTTTTTGATAATATTCTCAGAAAGTTGTTTAACATTTTTACCTTTTATGCCACTACCCAAAAGAATTGCCAAAAGATCACTTTTTGAAAGTGCATCAGCCCCTTTTTGTAAAAATCTTTCACGGGGTCTATCAGTTTTTGGAAGATCCTTTATTTTTGTCATGGATATTATTTACTTAAATCATAACTTTTTTTGATAAGTGCAAAAACTGCTTCAATCTCGCTTTCTCTTTCAAATTTTATTTCATAATCTCCGTTACCCCAATGGCCAACATGTTTGGGCTTAGTTAAATCTCTGGCTAAATTTTGAGGATCATCAAGCTGTCCACTTCTTACATTAAGAAAAATCTTTAATTCATTTTTCATTAATACAACATCTGTAAAATTTGTTGACGTCTTATAGGCAATATATTTTGCCTTTGCTTCTTCAGTAATATTTTCGTCCAATGACATTATTTTCTCTCGCAAAGCTTGGAATAGACGAGCGGTTTGTCTGTGAGTTCTCGCAAGATGATAATTTATAGAATATGTTTTTTGCAACTGTTTATTTTTTTCTTTCCCCTGTTTCGCTTTTTTGACTATGTTTGATGTGGAAATTCTAACTTTCTGATAATTTTCTGGTTCAACATATAAAATGTTTTCATCATAAATACGGTAACGTAAAAGTTCAATATTTATAGGTAATATGTCTGCTGTGTCAAGATCAAATTTATTATAACTTTCAGCAATACAGATAACGCGAGGAGAATCCCAATCAATATCAATATCTATTTTTTTGTTTTGACATAAAATTTCAAAATCAGCCTTATGGTCAAGTAGCCAACGCAGATACGAAAGTCCTTGATTGATAACATTATCGTTTTGGTTTTTCTTGTATTCAATTATGCAAGGTGAACCATTTTTATCTATACCAAGTGTATCAATTCTTCCACCAAAACTTGTCGAGTATTCATGAGCAAGAAAAACAATATTTAAAATTTCGTCTAAGTTCGCCTCAAATAATTCTTGAAGTTTACGCTCCAAATCCAAATCCCGAGCAACTAATTTTTTAACTGTTGAATTATTGATTTTAAATAGTGCCATATTTTTTTATTAATTCTTCATATTTTCTTTATTTTGTCTATCCTCCAAAGGCGGACGGGCAGTTAAATTATCACCGCCGATGACGAAATGATATTTATACTAAAATTATCTCACTTTATTATTTTCCATTATTACCCCCGCAATTCTCGAAGGGCATATTATTATTGAACCAACTTTTTACCTACACCTCTCAAAAGCTTTTAGATGTTTTTGTTCTGAAGCGTTTATAAGGTTGGTAAACACAACTTTCATAGTGACTAAGAAGCTTGAGTTTCTTCGGTAAGCCATTCCCACAATGGCTTAAAATGTATGGTTGCCCCGTCTTTTTCTACTTCCTTTTTTTCATCCCAAGTGAGCACAGTGAGTTTTTTCACTTTCAGTTCACCACTTGCTTCAAACAACGCCTTTGTTTCCCTTTGTTCCACATCTGAACTTAGAGACTCATAACAAACCTGTATGAGTTCGGTAACTTCCGCTCCATTTTTGACAACAAAATCAACCTCGCGGTCATTCCGAGTTTTGTAGTAAAACATATCTCTGTTTGGCTTGACTCCATGCTTCACTAATTCGGTAAAAACAAGATTTTCCATAAGTTTGCCTTTATCCGGAGAATGCTGGATTGCTTTTGCAGTTATAAAACCATTATCGACAGCGTACACCTTTCGGGGAGACTTTATCCGCTGTACGGATTTGGGTGAATATCGAAGTAGAGAAAATATAAGATATGCTTCTTCTAGATATTTTATATATTTTTCTATGGTGGATGCGCTCTTCAAATTTAGAATTTCAAGAATTTTACGTATCGTATATGGATTAGCAAAATTGTTTATCAAATGTCCGCCTAAGTTTGCCACTTGAGTAGAAAATTTAACCTTGTGCCTTTTGACCACATCTTTAAAAACCAAAGCATCAAACAAGACTTCAAGATAATCCGATGCGTCAATGTTGTTGACCACCACCTCTGGAAAGCCACCATTAACAAGATAGTTTTCCATGAGATTTAAAAGCTCGCCACGCTGTTGCGGTAGTGCGCTATATTCCTCGCTTATCTGAAATTTCTTTGAACGTAAAAATTCGTTGAAATCAAATGGCAGTATTTCTATTGGCATATGTCTGCCAGTCAAGTGTGTGGCCAGCTCTTTTGAAAGTAGGTGGGCATTAGAGCCGGTGAGCACCATATTATATCCTTCCCGATGCAGTCGATTAACAAAGAGTTCCCAGTTTGGCAGATTCTGTATTTCGTCAAATAAAATAGTCTTTACTTGACCATACGCGGCATGTAACTCCTTCATCAGTTCATCAGTAGCTATCCCGCCCGCGCTTGATAATACTTCGTCATCAAAATTAAAGTACATGAAAGGACGATCCTTCAAGAGCATGAGAGAAAAGACGGATTTGCCAGCCCGACGAGGCCCTAAGACAACTTTTATTAAGTTTGAATCCAGCCACTTTCTGGCAAATGGCTCTTTAGTTCGGCCTATGTACGAAAGGGTTAAAAGTTGCTCTTTCTGCATTTTTTGGTTAGAAACTATGTCTTTAAGCATATTATTTTATTTATATTGGACAAAATAAGCTTTTTTTGTCCACTACAAGTAGTATAATGGATATAATAAGAAAAAGCAAGGGCTTAAAAATACTTTTTAAAAATCACAAAAACTACTAAGAAAGGCGTGAATTTGTCTCCTTTTTTGATCAAATTCACGCTGTTTTACATAAATCTAAAAGAAATTCTTTCTAATTACACCTCTCAAAAGCTACTAGATGTTTTTGTTCTGAAGCATTCATAAGGTTGGTAAACACAGCCTGTATATCTTCATAACCCTCTGCCATCGGCAATAACTTTTCTCTATATAGCTTGGCATTGGCAATCTCGGCCTCTACACCTGCCCCACAAGCTTGCTGTAATGTACTTTCGGCTGAAACTTTGCCCGCCCAATTGTCAGCTGGAATTTCTAGGCCGTATTTATCAAAAAGCGATTTGTGAGAAGCAATATGTTGTTCTTCGGCGCGGATGATCATAGAGAATGGCCTGACCAAACCGAGCTTGGCAATGGTTTTTTCATAAAGCGCGTGAGCTTTGTATTCATCATTTATGGCTTCTACCAAAGCTTCTTTGGCTTCACTTGATAAACTACCAGCGGGATATTCCAGGTCATTCACGGCCAGACATTCATCAGCCAAACAATTGGCTTTGTTTATATTTTGTTTTTGAGCGATTACTTCTTGATCTTGAACTTTGCCCGACAGATTATTTTTTTGGGATAATGCCAAAGCATAACCGCCAACAATTCCGACAACCAACACTGCCACGATGATTAAGATGATTTTTTTGTTCATATTTTTTATTATTTAATTAGTATATTTATACTGAAATTATCCCACTTTTCCTTATTTTTAGCAAATAAATCCAGCACTAAAATTTAGTGCTGGATAAAAAACCCTGCTCTTTGGGGCTTTTAAGTTCAGTAAATAATATTACAAACAAGTGGCGGCCTTCAAGGCATCAGCCGTAGTCGGCGCCGCGCCTTTTAATAACTCGGCGGCCCGAGTAGCCCCCAATTTTTCCTGCAAACAAGCCTGCTGGGCCGGCGTGATTTCTGTCGGCAAGGTAGCCGGATCAATCCCAATATCGCGCAGTTGTTTTTCCTGACTGACATTGAGCAAAGGATGATCATATGTCTCGTCCATCTGGACACTCTGGGGCGCTATTTTGTATTGGATCACCCCTCTTAGCCCCAACGGATTTTTGAACCAGATATACAAACCCAAAGCAACAATCAAAACTACGATGGTGATAAAAACAATCAAAAACACTTTGAGAATTTTCTTTAACATAATATTGAATTTTTAGTTTATATTAGAATTATTTCACTTTAAAGGTCAAAGAGTATCCTTAGTTGTAACTCTATATTTTTATTCCCCTAATTTTTAAACTTTATTTCTTTCTCTTTTTCACCACCCACACCGCACCAATAACAATAGCCAAAGTGATAATGGCTGGCAGAGCCACATCACTTTTACTTTCTGATTTATTTTCTTCTATTTTATTTTCTGTTGGCGCAATTGGTTTATTCTCTGTTTCCGTGCTCGGGTCAAATTTTGTTTTTTCGCCAAAACCCCGGAGATCCACCGCGAGTGATTCACCAGTGTTGACCATTTCTGTTTTTCCATCGGCTTTATCTCGAAATTCCACCGTGCCTTCAATCACTTTGAGCGTGGTTGTCTCGCCTGTTTCTATCATTTCAAAAGTCGTGCCTTTGATGCCGGCCACAGCCTGACTGCCTTCAAAATAAATTTCTTCACCTTTGACCATTTTTTTGACATTGGCCCAAATATTACCAAACAAAAGTTTAATTTTACTTTTTTCTTTTATTGTTTCATTGATAACCAATTCTGTTTCTGGTTTCATGGTAAAACTGGTGCCGCTTTGCAAAGAAATTTTGAGCGTGCTGTCTTCGCCGGTTTTTAATTTGCAGTGATTATAGATAACTCGACCCATCTTGAGCACATCCCAAGCTTCAAAATCTGGCGGACAAGCAATTTCTACTTGGCCAGAAATATCTGCAGGGCGCACGCCAGAATCAGTCAATGGCGCGTCTGGATCATATTCCGCTGGTAAGTCTTCTTCGTCTATTTCAAAAATAGAAGGATCACTAACCGTCATGTGCACTTGCACTCCGGGAATACTCAAATCAAAAGTTCGTCCGTTTTTCAAAGGCACACTAAAAGATAGTCCTTCATAATTGACAAAAGTGGCCACGCCATTTGGCCCGCCAGAAAAAGTACCTTTAAGTTCATAAGGGTTGCCTTCACGGTCGCCATCATCAAGCGAGATATAGGCATCATCCACATAGGACAACGAGGATTCTGCAGCTTGGGCTCCTGCAGCAAAAAAACGCAAAGTACCCGGCGCTTCCAAACCAGAATAACCTTGCATCATAAATGTGCCATGGGCCACGCCTTTTTTGAACTCTTCTACTTTGGCCTCACCAAAATTGGTGTTGCTAGAAAATACCAAGATAAAGAGTAATAAAAATTTGAATATTTTAGACATATTATTTAATTTAATTATGGCTCTTTTGTTTTATTTTGGCAAATAAAAAAGGCCTTGGGCAAAAATCCAAGGCCCGTTCGAGTCCTCACTTTTTTATCTTATGGTTCTCAACATTTTTTCCGGCGTCGGCGGGGCGATTGGTGGCCAACTGGTATCGTCCCTGCTATTAATGACGCAATATCGACGGAGTTCTGTCTCCGTCATGTGGCCATAGTTTATCCGGCCGGAAGTCTTGGCCAAGAGGTAAATTGACAACACGACAAAGACATATTGTCCCGATGTCATAAAAAAACCTCCTAGGCCAGCAGTCACAACTGCCAGCCACCCGAAGAAATCGCTGAACACTTTTTGCATAAATCTTCCTCCTTTTAGGATTCAAGGTATTTTTAAATAAAAAACTAACTTTTGGTTTTTATCATCTTCCCACTTTTACTTAATTTTGGCAAATAAAAATCCAGCACTAAAATTTTCCGCAAAATAAAAAAGGCTGAGAAAAACCCAGCCTTCGCTCCGCTAGCCATATCACCATATGTGACCAGCAGAGCACACGCAATTATCGTGCGACCATATTTTCACACAGCCACGACCGCATTGAGGGCACGCCCCGCAACTCCACGACTCTCTTCGCGGAGCAACCCTTAGTTTCCTTATCTTGATCTTGGAAATTACCAATTTTCTTCACCTCCTTTCTACGCTTTTTTTATTTTTTTGACTTTTCATAATACCCCTAAAAGTAATTTTTGTCAAATAAAATCCAGCACTCAAATTTGGTGCTGGATAAAAAGGCCGAAAAAACGCTATTTTACCTTAAAATTCTATCTCTGTTTCTGGCAAAAACTTTTGCAATTCTGCAATCTGCGCCGGCGTAAAAGTATTGCCAGTTAGTTTCAAAACTTTTAAATTATTTTTCAAATTAGCCATTTCATTTGGATAGGTATTGATCTGATTGCCACTAAAATCCAATTCCTGCAATTTTGAGAGCTGGCCGATCTCGGCTGGGATGCCAGTCAATTGATTATTGCTGGCTCGGACAATTTTCAGGCCAGTCATCTTGCGGATTTCGGCTGGCAGGGCGCCCGTTAATTTATTATTGGACACATCCAATATTTCCACGCCCGGATTGTCATTAAAAAATTCCGCGGTCAAACGGGTCAGATTTTGGCCGCTCACATCTAGAGTTTTACCAGACACCTTCTCCCCTGTTTTATTATTATTAACCAGCCCAGTGTTGTTATTGATATTATTATCAACGCCACTCGAGCGCGTCAGATAAAAAACTCCGGCGACCACCACTACTGCCAGAAGCACTAAAAATATTTTTTTCATAAAATTAATTAGTTAATAGTGTTTTAATTATTTCACCTTTACTAACCTCTTTCTATTTTATTTTTTCAATAACATCAAAACCACCCCGATCATTTTATCTTTATCTTGCGGGTCACTTTCAGCAATCAAAAGTGTCAGGGCAGTCAAAGCCGAAGGCGTCAATTCATCTGCATTTAATAAACCATATTTTTTCAAAAACCACACAAAAGCCAAAGCGCCAGAACGCTTATTA
>JAAZOM010000004.1 GCA_012797775.1 Candidatus Kuenenbacteria bacterium
GGCTGGGAAGTAGAGAAATTGGTTTATTATTATTTGGATAATAATACAGAAATTTCTTTTTTGGGGGAGGAAAAAGATTTGGGGGAAACAAAAGAAAAGATTATTCAATTGATTGAAGGGATAATGAATTTTGATTTTAAGGCTACGCCGGGAATGCATACATGCAAATATTGCGATTTTTCCGATATTTGTGGGTTTAGAGAGTTGTAAAGTAAAACAACAAAGGGGAAATGTCCAAGATTAAGATATTAATTTTATGTCTTTTGCTGCAATCGGAGAATTATTAAAAAATAGAGTTGGTAAGGGTCATTTTAATGAGAAAGTGGTGGCGGCTTTGGTGTGCGAAGAATTTGATAAAATTATCTTTGGGATTTGGGGGGAGAAAATCAAAGAGAGCGCTAAGGCCCTATATTTAAAAAACAATATATTGACGGTCGCTTGTCTGTCGCCGGTGGTAGCCCAGGAAATAAGAATAAAGGAATATGAAATTTTAGAAGAACTGAATAAAAAATTTGCTCCAGAAGATAGAATTGTGGAAAAGTTAAGAATACTAATTTAGGCTATGGTAATTAATAAACAAAAGTTAATTATCCTTTTTACTGTATTCGTTGATGTTATCGGGATCGGAGTGATTATTCCAATCTTGCCTTTCTATGTAGAGTCTTTTGGGGCCTCACCCTTGATGGTCGGCTTACTTTTTGGGGTTTATTCATTTTTTTCTTTTTTTAGTGGCCCTTTATTGGGTTCATTTTCCGACAGGAGGGGCAGGAGGCCGGTTTTGATAATTAGTATTTTGAGTAGTGCTATCGGCTGGCTGGTTTTCGCCAGCGCCAAGAGTATATTCTTTTTGTTTTTGGGTAGAATAATAGATGGGCTGGCGGCGGGTAATTTTTCTACGGCTCAAAGTTATTTGTCTGATATCGCAAAAAACGACAAGGAGAGGACAACGAATCTGGGTTTGGTAGGCGCGATATTCGGCATTGGTTTTATTATCGGGCCAATGTTGGGAGGTTTTTTGGGGTCAATAAGTGAAACTCTACCTTTTTGGTTTGTGGGGGGGTTGGCTTTTTTGAATACCGTTTCAGCCTTTTTGTTTTTGCCGGAAACACTGAAAGAGAGACAACATGAAAAAATATCTTTTAATCCTTTTTCGCCTATAAAAAAAGCATTAAAAGATAAAAAATTGAGACCAAATTACATATCTTGGTTTTTATTCGGTTTGGCGGCTACGGGTATGCAGTCTATTTTTTCCTTGTATTTGGAAAAAGTATTTGGTTTTGGCTCTTCAACGATTGGCTTATTTATGGCCGCGATGGGCGTGGTCATGGTCTTAAATCAGGGGATAGGATTAAAACATTTTTGGTTAAAGTATTTTTCCGAACCAAAGTTGGAGCTGGATATGCTTTTAATTTGTACCGGTGGCTTCTTACTTTTGGGCTCTAGAAACCTTACCATCATGCTGGTTGGTCTTTTGATCATGGTTTTGGCCCAGTCTATCCTTCGCGTCGTGATGACTAGCCAGGCAGCCGGTGGGGCGGTTTTGGGAGAAAGGGGCGAAGTGCTTGGCATTTTATCTTCCTTGTCTTCGATTGGTGCGATTGCTGGTCCCTTGATTGCGGGTTCCATATTTATGGCGCACCATCGACTGCCTTTTGTTTTGAGTGCTTTTTGTATGGTTTTGGCTTTTGGTGTGGTTTGGTTCTACAGACGCAAGCTAAAAGAAATAAAGCCGGTTGATGACGCGGGGGCAGATATTTTGCCATAGGATATTTTATTTGCCAAAATAAGGAAATATTGTTAAAATATAGATAGATAACAAAGTACCAATGAGTTTAAAAAAGTACTTATTTTTGATGGTTTTTGCCACTATTTTGTGTTGGACAGCTTGGTCGTTTGTCCTGTTTTTTATAAACCCTAGGGAGTCAGGGTCGGTTGGCTTTTTATTTTTTTATTTATCTTTGTTTTTGGGCCTACTTGGCATATTCAGTATTGTCGGTTTTTTATTGAGATATTTATTCAAGAAGCGTGATTTTAATTATGATAAAGTAAAGGTTTCTTTTCGTCAGGGCGCGATGTTTGCAATTCTTTTGACCGGATCGTTGTTTTTGCAAAGCCAGAGGCTTTTGGTGTGGTGGAACACCCTGCTATTTGTCTTTCTTTTGGCGATTGTAGAATATTATTTTTTGGCAAAAGAAGAACGCCGGATAAAGGGCGATCAGGGTTAATTATTTTTTAAGTAAAATTATGCTACAAGAGAAATTCAAAAAAATCAGACAGGAAATAATGGACGAACTCAAGCGGACAAAGACGCTGGAGCAACTTGAAGATATACAAAAAAAATATTTTTCCAGAGCTTCGGGTGAGATGACAAAATTAATAAAAGAAATAAAAGAATTGGCTGAAGAGGAAAGGCCCAAGGTCGGTAAGCTGGCGAATGAAGTAAAGCAAGAAGCGGAAGAATGGTTCGTAAAAATCAAAAATGAATTGCAGGGAGAGCCGGAAAACAGGCAGAAAATTTTTGATCCGACATTGCCGGGGGAAAAATATCAGCTCGGCCGGCTGCATGTTTTGACAGAGACCAGAAGAGAGATAGAGAGGATTTTTGTGGCTATGGGTTTTATGATAGTTGACGGGCCAGAGCTGGAATCAGAATGGTACAATTTTGAAGCAGTCAATGTGCCTGCTTGGCATCCAGCGAGAGATATGCAGGATACTTTTTATATAAATCCAAAATCCAA
>JAAZOM010000005.1 GCA_012797775.1 Candidatus Kuenenbacteria bacterium
GTCGCGGCATTAATGGTCGCGCCAGTATTCACGGTTAGGTTATCAATCTTTGAGGTGGTGGAATTCAACATGGCGATTCGGGCATCACCACTAAAGATATATGAGCCAGTGCCTGTGTCTCCGGTGTTGAGAAGATAATTGTCACTCACAGTTAAAGCGCCAGCTGAGATTGAGAGTCCCGTCCCGGTCAGATCAGTCAGGTAATCAGAACCAACACCGAGTGTCGTGGTATAGAGATTGGTGGAGGTCGCTTGGGTTACTACTAGGGTAGCCAGATCTAGTGTTGTGGTGGCATTGAGAGCGTCATTAAAATAATTATTGAAATTGGCTGTCGCTAGATAATTTGCTGGGGTAAATCCATTTAAAGTCGTTGTCGCATTATAATTCCTCTCCCAATTACTATCATAAGCTGTCCAGGTAGTTGTGTTATTCCAAAAATATTGTTCACTAGATGTTGCCCAGCCACTTGTTGATACTCCGGTCAATCTACTGCCATCACCATAAATATACCCGCCCACGGTCAGATCACCACCCACATATTGGGCTCCGGTCGTGGTGGCATTGCCATCCACTCGGAAATTCGCCGCAATCGTTGATGACCCCGTCACAAAAATCCCAGCCGTGCTGGAGGTTGGCGTGAGAGTATTGGTAAAAATATTTTCCCATGGTCCGCCACTGCCACTCGTCGGCCAAGCACTCTGGCAGTCGCCATTGATACAAATCTGGTTTGCCGCTAGGCTTCCAGTTGTTGTCGCATAGGCCACTGTCAGATAATCAACATTTGTCGTTGTCGCATTGATCGTGCTAAATGTTGCCGGACCAGAAAAAGATGACCCCCCGGCAAAGGTCACTCCCCCGCCAAAACTCGCCGCGCCAGTCGTCGTCAGCGTCCCGCCGATGGTTGTATTTCTACCCACGGTCAAGTCTTCGCCAATCGAGGCCATTTTAACGACCAAAGTCTCTCCGCTCAAATTCATCGCGGAAAGACTGGTAGCATTGTGTGGATCAATTGTCGGCTGAGCAATGATGTTTGGGTAGACATAGGTTGTCCCTCCTCCTGCTCCTGATCCATTACTTGTCCCCGGTGGACCTTCTTTGCCCGGTGGACCAGTTGGGCCGACCGGTCCCGTTGGCCCTATCGGACCTTGAGGCCCAGGCACCTGCCTGTAAACTATTTCTCTTTGGATTATTTGCGTCTTAGTCGGGGCCTTCGTTATTGTTCCCTTCCCCCCAATCACTAGAACTTCTTTTTGTCTCTCTATTCCTCCGAGCCGACATTGACCATTGTCATACACCACCAACTTTGTTTCTTCCTTCTTCGGGAAAATTATATTTCTTATTTCCCTACCAAATATTTCAACCCTATTTGTCGTCTTGTCCCACCAATTGGCTGCTATCTTTGTCCAGCTGACAGTCGCCTCGCCGGCCACCAATCCCTCTGTCGCAACTTTTTGCTCTTTTCTCTCTCCCTGCTTTGCATAAAAATCAGCCGCCAAAGCCAACACTCTGTCTGTACCAATACTTGCTTTGTTTATTGTTGACCCTGCCTTGCTTTCCACTGCTGCGGCCACAGTCATTACTTCTCTTCTAGCGCTATTATAACCACGTACAATCTGTCCGCTGTCTGCTAATCGAGCCAAATAACTATCCATCTCGTTGCTCGCTCTGACCAATATTCTGTCCTGCCAATTATTAAATTCTGTATTTACCCCTCTCCACCAAATCACCAGATTCTGCCCCTGATCTTTTGCCATGTTTTCTACTCCCTCATATTTGTTCGCCACGATCGGCCCGTTCACCTGACACAAACCAATAAAAGCCAAAAATATTATTGTCACTGTGCTAAAAGCAAACGCTCTAAATTTATAACCAAAACTCAATCCGCCCCAATGCTTTGCTGCCACCATTGGTGTTCTCGTGATACTCACTGCCTCTACCCTTGCCGCCCATATCAGTCCCTGAACTTTATCTTCAATAAATTCTTTCAGCCAGCTGATCACATCTACCCTTACCTCAATATCTTTTTGTACCAGTTCTTTTATATTCTCAAGCACCGCCCTATTTAGACCTGCTTGCATAGGACGACACTCCTCTGGTATTGACCCTTCCACCTCTTGGGTTTCTTTATCTCCCTGTTTAGAATATAAATTATTTTCTGTAACTTTTCGCTCCAGCTCACTTATGATGCTTTGTATGATCGCATGCCTATCAAAAATCTTGGCTGTTTTGGCTACTCTCAATCCACCAACAATTTTTGCCAAAAATTCAATTCCGACTTTTTTGATGCCGAGCAATTTTTCCATTATTCTTTTGTCGGCCGCTGGTCGTCTTATTAGTTTTGTCGCCACCTCTTCTTTTTGCGTGATTGCTTTTTTTATTTCCCTACTTGCTGTTGTTTTCTGTTCCGCCAAAATCACTACTGGAGTTTCTTTTTTTACCGGCTCGCTTGTTTTTTGTTTTGCCAAAAGTGAATGCTCGCTGATATATTCATCCAGCCATTCACTGGTGGTGTACCAGTTGCGTCCAAATTTCGTGGCTTTCAATTCTCCCTTTCTTGCTAGCAACGAGAGATACTCCTGCGAATACTCACAGCGCTTTTCCATTTCTGACAACAAAAAATAGCCACGGGGAATTTCCCGGCTATTTTTATAACCACCTTGGGTAGTAATAATATTATATTTATTATTATCCTTATAAGCCATTTGATTTTTGTTTTTGTTTTTGTGCCCTTGGGGCATCCGCCGCTCCCGGGAGACAAAACTCTCCTCTTAGAAAATCTGGCGGATCATCCTTGGGATATTGCGTCAACTGAAAAATTTTGTTCCACTTGACGGGTTTTTGTACTCTCGGCTTTTTGCCAAAAATACTTTTTATTCATGTCCGCTTTTTGCGAGCCTGAATATCTTTGTTTTTATTTTTGCTTGCCTCGTCGTAGCTCATTGAGCGAAGACGGATTTTTTCTCACGAACTACGGATTGATTTTTAGTTCATTTCGTGCTATACTTACTCTGTAGCTAATTTTCAGCTAATAAAAAACAACCCCAAAATTAAAGCGAGTTACTACTCGACTTTAAAAAAATATAAAATCCATAGCCTAATAGAATTTATATTTTAATAACCCTTCCCGGGGTTGTTTTTTTATTTTTTAAATGTTCGGTGAAACGAACTGTTGCTTTTCAGATCTGGGCCCTATAATGATTGCCTATAATCATTATAGGGCTTTTTGCCTTTTGCCCGGGGCCTATCTGGCCTTGTTGCCTTCCCTCCCAAAAATCCTCAACCCTCCTAGCCAGCCCCGATAAATAATTAAATTTTAATATCCTTTACCACTTACTGATGACTTTTTCGGTAAATCTCTCCTATCCGATATTCTTTTTCCCTTATTTTTGAGCAATCTATCTCCTTTTTTACTATCCGATACTATCATTATAGCGCATTTTTTGCCTTTTGTCAAAGTATCGGATAGCCATTTTTTGATATTTTTTCAATCACCCTTACCCGCTAGAAACATCTTGGGGCTGAAAATGAAACAATGCCCCTCCGGATAACCCTTAACAGCCATCCGACTAATCACTCTGCATCTATTACTACTAGGTTTTTCCACTGACCAATAATCCTTTGTTGATCACTCTTACTCTATACCCCAAGAACCTCTACCCATACTCCTATCCGATACTCTTTTGAGCTATAATTTGAGCTCAAACTTAATTATCTATAACACCCCCGCCTTTCACAAAAGCAGATTAAATCCAAGTGGGAAGAAGTACCAACTGTCTGTAACCGAGTCAGAATCTACCTGCCTCTCTGGGGCGAGCATTTGAATAAAAAAGTAAAAATCAAGTGGAGTGAGGTTAAGAAAATATATGGGAGCGGTCCCGCCCTTCGCGAAGAGCGGGATTCTTTGCTTACTTTCTTTCACGAAAGAAAGTAATACAGCCCATCAAACCAATAAACAGCCAGGTACATTCCAGAGACCAATACAATCGCAAACTAAAACCCTTATAGCGTCTGGCGAAACTTTGGTTCAATCTGCAAGATTGAACCAACCCCAAGTTTGACCTATCTATAAAGTCCAACCCACACTCTCTAAAACCAAAGAACAGGCCATTGGCCTGTTCCTACAAAAATTTATTTCTATTCCTACCTCCCTACCCACCTACTTCCCTACCCTTCTATTTCTTCCCAATCCTCTTCTCCAATTTACTAATCGCCATTGTTGTTTTTATCACGGTATCAGGATTTAGTGAAATTGAATCAATCCCCTCTCGCACCAAAAATTCTGCGAAGTCTGGAAAATCGCTTGGGCCCTGCCCACAGATTCCAATTTTTCTTTTGTTCTTTTTTGCTCCCCTGATCGCCATAACGATCAATCTCTTGACTGCCTCATTTTTTTCATTCCCAATAAACGAGAGTGTCCCCGCATCTCTATCCAACCCCAGGGTCAATTGAGTTAGATCATTTGAGCCAATCGAGAAGCCATCAAAATATTTTGAGAACTCATCTATCAAAATCACATTCGACGGGATCTCTGTCATCACATAAACTTGCAGTGGCCGCATCTTATTATTTTTTAATTTACCACCACCTTTATCATCTTTTGTTTTTATTATCTTCGCCTCTCCCCTCTTTAGTCCGTGCGCCACCATTACCCCCAACACCTGTTTTGCTTCTTCTACTGTCCGGCAAAACGGTACCATCACAATTACATTATCAAGACCCATCACTTCTCGCACCTTCTTTATTGCTTCGCACTCCAGACCAAACGCTTCTTTAAAGTCTGGAGAATAATATCTCGATGCGCCCCTCCAGCCAATCATCGGGTTTGACTCCACCGGCTCAAATTGTTTACCGCCGATGAGCTCAGCATATTCATTTGTTTTAAAATCGGACAAACGAATAATCACATCCTTTGGATAAAAAGCCGCCGCGATTTGCCCAATACCCTCGGCTAGCTTGTCTACAAAAAATTGTTTTCTGTCTTTATAATCAGCTGTCATCTTCAAAATCGCCTTCTTCGCCTTTTCATCTTTTAGCTTTCCAAATTGCAAAAGAGCATTGGGGTGAATTTTGATATAAGAATTAATAATAAACTCTTCTCTAGCCAAGCCCACCCCATCATTGGGAATAAGGCTCTGTGCAAAAGCATTTTCCGGTATGCCCACATTCATCATTATTTTTGTCCTAGGCCTTTTGATATTTTTTAAGTCAGTCTTTTTTATCTCAAATGGCAATATACCAGCATATACAAAGCCATCCTGACCTTCAGCGCAAGACACCGTCGCCTCCTGGCCTGTTTTTATTTTTCTGGTAGCCTCGCCCGTACCCACCACACATGGTATGCCAAGTTCCCTGGATACAATGGCCGCATGACAGGTCCTTCCGCCCTGATTGGTCACTATCGCCCCAGCTATTTTCATAATCGGTTCCCAATCAGGATCAGTCACATCGGTCACCAATATTTCACCTTGTTGAAAATCTTTCATATTTTTGGCATCCAATATCACCCTCGCCTTACCTGCACCGATCTTGTTCCCCACGCTTATACCTTTCGTTATTAGCTTCTTTTCGCTCTCTTTAACTTTTAAAATATATTCCTCTAGCATATTCTGCTTGGCCGAAAAATGCACTGTCTCAGGCCGAGCCTGCACAATAAACAATTCTCCAGTCAGCCCATCCTTGGCCCACTCTATGTCCATACTTTTTTTATAATGCTGCTCTATCATCACTCCCCATTTGGCCAACTGTATTATTTCCTTGTCAGACAGACACAGCCTGTTTCTGTCTTTCTCGGAAACCTTTTCCTGCTTGGTCGGCTGAATTTCTGAACCACTATAAACCAACTTTATTTCTTTGGTGCCCAACTTTTTAGAAACTATTGATTGGAAACCCTTATTCAAAGTTGTCTGAAAAACACGAAACTCATCCGGCGTCACAACGCCCTTTACTACATATTCTCCCAACCCATAACTACCATTTATCACCAACACCTCTCTAAATCCCGATTCAGTATCAGCTGTAAACATTACACCAGAGACCCCCTTGTCTGAACGCACCATCTTCTGCACCCCCACCGACAAAGCTATCTTGAAATGATCAAATTTTTTATCCACCCGATAAGATATCGCCCTATCTGTAAATAAGGAAGAAATGCATTTCTTTACTGCCAAAAGTACAGCTTTGTCACCCATTACATTCAAATAAGTCTCCTGCTGCCCAGCAAAAGAAGCATCTGGCAGGTCTTCGGCCGTCGCCGAGCTCCTGACTGCCACGCTAATATCTTTTTTACCAGATAATTTCTTATAAGCCACTACTATTTCTTTTTCTAGGTCTCCTGGCAAATTAGCAGACAATATCAACTCTCTCACCTTCTTCCCCCTTTCCTTTAAATTCATGACATCCTTGGTATCCAAATCGCTAAGTATTTCTTTTATGCGCTTCTTAATACCTGCTGCCTCCAAAAAATAACGGTAAGCGCTCGCCGTCACCGCAAAGCCATCTGGCACCCGAATACCTTTTTTTGTTAAATTAGAAAACATCTCACCAAGTGAGGCATTTTTACCTCCCACCAACGGTACGTCCTTTATGCTTGTCTCATTATAATGAAGCACAAACCTCTTGTTTCTTGCCTTAGCCATATTATAAATCTTCAATTATTAATTTTATATTAATTATTTATCTATTTAATAAAGCCACATTATAAAAATGTAGATTCAAATGAGCCGAAGCAAGGGAATACGAAAGGCAACTGTTTGACCCCGAACTTGTGTCGGGGGAGTTTTGCCTTTCGCCCGAGCGGAGGCGAAATTTGACTACATTTTTATTAAGTGGCGATTTTTGCGCCACTTTTTCTAAAAAAGTGGCAAATAGAAAGAAACCACCCACCAAAAAAATCTTTTTTATTATATAATTTATATTATCATAAAAACACGGTTTTTAAAACCGTGTTTTTGTAGATTGAAATCCTATAAATTTATCTTTCTTGCATAACCACCGGCAAAGGGCATTTCCCACTTATTGCCCTGCCAAGCATTGATAATACCGAGCAAAGACAAAACTACTATTATAAACCAACCAACCGGCAAAACTATAAACCAACCAATAATCGGCACCATCCCCAGAAACATCACTCCGAAAGAAGCAACAAATAGTACCACCCCCTGCTTGGCATGGAACTGGCAAAACTCACTATCCTTTTTGGCAAATAATACAAATAAACATAAAACCCAAAGATAAGATAAAGCCCCCATCATTCTCTCGTCTTGGCTCACCTCTTTTTTGTTTCCCGTAGGCATATATTTTTATTTAATAATAATGTATATATTACATTATAACATGTTTTAAAAAGGGCGGGTATCAACCCGCCCTTTTTCATTATTATTCCTTCCACCTTTGCCCTTTTGGTTTACATCATCCCCTCTCCCATGCCATGGCTGTGTATTGGCTCCTTCTTTTCTGGCAACTCTACCACTACCGCCTCGGTCGTCAAAAGTAAAGCCGCAATCGAAGCCGCATTCTGTAGGGCCGATCTTGTCACCTTGGTCGGGTCAATAATTCCTGCCTCCACCAAGTCCTCATATTTATTTGCTTTTGCATTATAACCAAAATTTCCTTCGTGTTTCTTTATCTCTTCAACTACTACTGCACCATCTTTACCGGCATTAAAGGCGATCTGTTTGGCTGGCTCCTCTAAGGCTCTTTTTAATATATTCAAACCAATCTGTTCCTCTCCTTCAAATTTTAAATCACCGATCTGTTGCAGTGCTCTGATCAAAGCCACACCACCGCCTACTACTACTCCCTCGTCAACTGCCGCTTTTGTCGCTGATAGAGCATCTTCTATTCTGTGTTTCTTTTCTTTCATTTCTGTTTCTGTAGCCGCCCCGACTTTCAAAACCGCTACTCCGCCAGACAACTTGGCCAGCCTCTCTTGCAATTTTTCTTTATCAAAAGAAGAATCCGCCAACTCCATCTCTTTTTTAATCTTGGCAATTCTTTCTTCAATCGCTTTTTTATCTCCTTTACCTTCCACTATAGTTGAATTTTCTTTGGTTGCTACTACTTTTCTAGCTTCTCCCAAATCAGACAAATCAGCATTATCCAATTTCAATCCTACCTCTTCAGAAATCACCCTTGCCCCTGTCAAAACAGCGATATCCTCGAGCGTTTCTTTCTTTCTATCACCATAGCCTGGCGCCTTTATACCGAGCACGTTCAAAATACCGCGCAACTTATTCACCACAAAAGTCGCCAAGGCCTCTCCCTCTATTTCATCAGCAACAATCACTAGATCTTTGCGTCCGCTCTGAGCCACTTTTTCCAAAACCGGCAATATATCATTAATCGCAGATATTTTTCTGTCTGTCACCAATATATATGGTTCCTGCCAAACTGCTTCCATCCTATTTGGGTCTGTCACCATATATGGAGATACATATCCCTTGTCAAATTGCATCCCCTCAACTATTTCTTTTTTTACTCCGAGTTCCTGTGATTCCTCTACTGTTATTACTCCATCCTTACCCACCTCTTTCATCACCTCGGCAATCATCTTCCCAATTTCCGAATCATTCGCAGAAATAGCCGCCACATGGGCGATATCTTCATTGGATTTTACTGGCTTAGAAACATTATCTTTTAATACCCGAACGATTTCCTCTACTCCTTTTTCAATGCCTCTTTTAATGTCTGGTGCGCTGCCCCCGGCCGCTACATTTTTGATACCCTCGCTGATTATGCTTTGTGCCAAAAGAGTTGCCGTAGTGGTACCATCACCCGCTACATCGTTTGTTTTGGTGGCCACCTCTTTCAAGAGTTCTGCCCCGATATTTTCAAATTTATCTTCCAACTCTATCTCCTTGGCTACTGTTACTCCGTCCTTTGTAATAGTTGGTGAACCGAAACTCTCGCCCAAAACAACGTTTCTCCCTTTTGGACCAAGTGTCACCTTTACTGCATTGGCCAATTTGTCTACGCCAGCCTTCAGGCCTTGTCTTGCTTTTTCGTCAAATAAAATTTGCTTCGCCATATTTTTAAAATAATTAATTTATAAAAATTATTTTTCTATTATCGCAATGATCTCCGACTCCGATAAAACCAAAAAATTTTCACCGTCAATTTTTATCTCATCCGGTGCATATTTCTTAAATAATATTTTTTCTCCTACTTTTACCGACATTGGCAATTTGTTACCATTATCGAGCACCCTACCCTCGCCTACGGCCACCACTTCTGCCTGTTCTGGCTTTTCTTTGGCTGTATCGGGCAAAACTATTCCCGACCTTGTTGTTTTGTCTTCCGCTATTGGCTTGGCAATCAGATGATCGCCCAGAGGTTTTAATTTCATAAATACTCCTTTTCTCCCTACCGGGTATTTGCCCCAGTATGGTTATTTAATTTATAATTTAGCACTCTAATTACTCAAGTGCTAATTTCTATCTTATATTATCTTAAAACAACAAAAAAAACCTGTCAAGGCCAACAGGCGTTCCTATCTTTTTATAACAAAAAATGGCTAAAATAAAACAACTATACTTCTCTTGCGAATAATCCCAACCCCAAAAATACGCCATATAAACCTGCTGGTAAGGTCCAAAAATAATGGTCCCACAAACCCAAAAATAAAAAACTCATAAAAAGCACCAGCAAAAAATACCTCTTTCTTTGATAAAGATAAAATAATAAATAAAAAAAGATTATCACCAAAATTAGAAAACCTACAATCCCCAATTCTACTATCACCAACAAATAAACATTGTGCACCGGCTGGACCTCCCAGATTTTATCTATTTTGTAATAATCTTTAATTTTAAAAGCATAGTTGCCTATTCCTACCCCCATAATATTCTTACTAAAGATTTCCACTGCCTGATGGTGGCCCAATACCCTTTCTGTGTTTGATTTTATTTCCAGCCGGCCTTCGCCCCCAATCCCCAACCTAGTAGCCACCAGGGGCCTATATATGATTAACATAATTATCATTATCATTGCCGTCCCGACCAAAAAATTTTTTGCCTTAATATTTGGCATTTTTCTATTTATATAAAACCAGCTCCATAAATACAATATTAGGAAAACCAACCATGCTCCCCTTGAAAAACTCAAAAAGATTCCTGAAATTATAAAAAAACCAGTAATCAAAATAAACCTTTTTTGATATTGATCCTTCACCTTACCGAGTAAATAAACCCAAAAAACAAAAGATACAACCAAAAAACCCCCTAAAATATTTGGATGCGGCCAGGATCCGTAAGCCCTGAGCCAACGTTCCTCCCCCACTCCCACCACAGACACGCCCAACTCGTTTACCCTTTGAGCCGCCATTCCCAGCCACTTTGAAGACCATACCGACTGATTTATAAACTGCCACCAAGATAAAAAACCCTGGACAAAGCCAGCACCAACAATAGTAATCGCCAGTCTTATCTTAGAAAAATTTATCCCTTGCATTAAATAAAACGCGCCCCAAGCCAAAAACATCCTTACCGCCCAATAAAATGCCACGAATTTTTCCGCTGCCCAACTTATCGTTACAAAACAATAAATAGCCAAAATTAAACTAACAACAATCGCCTTATTATTAAATTTATTCTCCGCTTTTTCTTTTTTAAAAATAAAATAACTCGACCATGAAACAATAAACAATATTATCAAAACAATATCAAAAGCATAAAGGCTAATTCTCCCATATTCAAAAGCCACCCCGCCAAAATTATGGTCTCTCGCTATCCATCTGACCTGCCAAGGCAAAACAAAAACCAAGATATAAAATAAATATTCTTTAATTTTTTCCAAAGATATTCTAGGCATTTATTTTATTATTAAAAACTTGATTCCTTATTTCCTCTCTCTTGTCGTTAAGGTGTAGTTTTAAAATTTTGTCACTGATTATTACTTTTTTGTCTTCCTTGTTGGCGGCGGCTATTAATCGCTTTGGCATTATTTTATACTGTATTTTCCTATACCAACTCTCTGGCAGAATAAAAAATATTCTTTCAAAAAACCTCTTTAAATACCCCCTGCCTTCTCCAATCATAAATTTTTCCGCCTCCTGTTGGTAGATAAAATTTGGCAAATAATATTTTATCCAATTATTTTCTCTGATAAATTTTTTCCACAATCCTCCCTCCGAATATATCAAGAGGTGTTGCGCCGTCAAATAAACCAAATGAATATCATCATCTCCTATTTTTGTTTTTTCAAAACCCAGGGAATCTTCATCGGCAAAATAACTCAAACAAACCTTATTTCTTGAACCATTTGGACTTGGCCTTTGGCGAAAAACTTTCATCAAAAACACTGACCAAAATCTGGCCGTCCAGATTCTCCCCCTCTTTGTCACTATAAAAAAATCTATATCAGACTCATTATCGGCGTTTAAATAACCCAAATTACTGCAAACTGCCACCATTAAAATACCCGGCAATAAACTAAAAACCCTGCTCACGACCCTGGCTTTTTTTATTTTATTGACGGCGAATTGTTCTCTCTCTCTTCTCTTTTTGAGCAGTTCTCTGCGCCCAAATAAAAAATAAAAATCTCCGCTTCTTTCTATCTTTGCGCGCTTCTCTAGCACTGACAGCCCTCCATTAATCTCTTGGTGACCGAAAGTATGAGTCGCAAACAAATACCTAAAAATTTCCTCTTCTTTTAGAGGATAATCAAATAAGTCAAAATAATGAAATGTTATTAAAAGACTCTTTTCAAGTTCTACTCCCATGTCTTAAGTTTAACCCAAAGCTTTGCAATTAACAACAAGGGCATTAAAAATAGAAAATCGGTTAGGGCGCCATAAACAAAAACGGGAAACCACTTCGGTTCCCTATTTTTGTCGTTATTTTTTACCTGCTTTCAAAATGTCCTTCAAATATTGGCCAGTATAACTCTTTTTAATATTAGCCACCTGCTCTGGCGTACCCGCCGCCACTATTTCGCCTCCTTTATCCCCGCCCTCTGGCCCCAAATCAATTATGTGATCTGCACATTTTATCATCTCCATATTGTGTTCCACCACCACTACCGTATTCCCCTTGTCCACCAATTTATTCAAAATATTTAACAATTTTCTGACATCCTCAAAGTGTAAACCAATTGTCGGCTCATCTAAAATATATAAAGTCCTACCAGTATCTCTCCTAGAAAGCTCTGTGGCCAATTTTATTCTTTGCGCTTCTCCACCAGACAGTGTTGGTGCTGATTGACCCAGATGCAAATAACCAAGGCCCACATCGTTCAAAACTTTTAATTTGTTTTTAACCAGCGATATATCATCAAAAAACCTCAAGGCTTCTTCTACTGTCATTTCTAATACATCAGCAATGTTTTTCCCACGCCAATAAATTTCCAAGGCCTCACTATTATATCTTCTGCCATGGCAATCCTCGCACTCTAAATATAAATCCGGCAAAAAATTCATCTCAACACTCATCGTGCCATCTCCCTGGCAAGCTTCGCATCTTCCACCTTTTACATTAAAAGAAAAATATCCCTGATCAAATCCTTTTATTCTTGCCTCCGGCACCCTCGCAAATAAATCACGAATATTTGTGAAGACACCGGTATATGTTGCCGCGTTCGACCTTGGTGTCCTGCCAATAGGCGACTGATCTATCGTCACCGCCTTATTTATATTTTCTAAACCGTCTATCCCCTTACATGCTCCCGGCTGATCTTTAGTATTATAAAAATAATTGGCCAGATATTTTGACAAAATATCCTCCACCAATGTCGACTTGCCTGAACCGGAAACACCAGTAATACAGACCATGGTTCCGAGCGGAATATCTATATCTATCTTCTTTAAATTAAATTCACTTGCTTCTTTTATTGTTATTTTTTTGCCGTTTCCCTTCCTCCTGATTTTTGGTATCTCAATATTTTTTCTTCCCGACAGATAATCACCAGTTAGAGATCCTTTGTTTTTTATGATCTCTTTTGGCCCACCCTCTGCTACCACCATCCCTCCGTGCCTGCCAGCGCCCGGGCCCATATCCACTACCCAATCAGCCTCCCTAATAATTGTCGCATCATGCTCTACTACCACCACGGTATTTTCCAGATCTCTTAATTCTTTTAAAATATAAATCAACTTTTGGTTATCCCTCTCGTGCAACCCTATAGATGGCTCATCAAGTACATACAAAATTCCAGACAAATCAGAAGTAATCTGGGTCGATAAACGTATCTTGGCTGCCTCTCCCCCAGACAAAGTAACCGCTGACCGGTCAAGCGTCAAATAATCCAAACCAATATTTATCAAAACACCTACTCTTTCTTTTATCTCTTTTACTAGTGGCTCAGCTATTTGTTTGGCTCTAGCTGCCAATTTTAAGTTAGCCAAAAATTCCAACATCTTTGGCAAATCCATCTGTGCCACATCGCTAATATTTTTTTCTCCTATTTTTATAGACAAAACCTCCTTTTTTAATCTTTTACCCTGGCAGTCACTGCATTCTTTTTTCCTCATATACTTCTCTATCTCCCCTCTAATATAATCAGATTCCGTCTCTTTATAACGCCTCAGGAGATTGTTTGCCACCCCCTCATATTCACCGCCCATTTCTCTATCCCCATAAAACAAAGCCCCCTGCTGTTTTTTATTTAAATCCTTTATTGGTGTGTCGACAGAAAAACCATATTTCTTACTTATTTCAACCAATTCCGGCATTTGGCTTTCTTGTATGTTGCCGCTCATTCTGCTCCATGGTCTTATTGCCCCCTCAGCCAAAGACAAGTTCTTATTCGGCACCACCAAATCAGGCTCTACTTCTAATTTCACCCCCAGGCCGCCACAGGCACGACAGGCACCAAGCGGAGAATTAAAAGAAAAAATATTATTTTCAATTGGCATTAACCCAATATTGCATCTGGGGCAAACTAAATTTTCAGAATAATTATAATCTCTCTGTTTTTCAATATCATACACCACCACCTCGCCATCACCGATTTCCAGTGCTTTGTCGAGCAATTTTAAAAATTCTTCTTTCTTTTTATCGTCGCTGTCTTTTTCTTTGTCTCCGACTATAACCTCTATTGAGTGCTTCCTATTTTTGTCCATATCCATTTCCAACGCCTCATCCAAAGAACAGAAATAGCCATCTGCTCTAACCTGACTATATTTTGCTTCCTTTACTCTCTCCAAAATATTTTTTTGAGCGCCCTTCTTGTTTCTTACCACCGGCGCCAACAAAAAAACAGATTCTGCTCTATGCTGACGCCAGATCTGTTCTTTGATTTGCTCTTTATTTTTCTTGGCAATAGTTTGGCCGCAGCTAGGACAGTGTGCCTCGCCGGTTTTGGCAAAAAGTATTCTTAAATAATCATAAACCTCCGTCATTGTCCCCACGGTTGATCTTGGATTATTGGTGGCTGGCCTTTGGTCAATGGCGATTGCCGGTGACAGCCCCTCTATTTTATCCACCTCTGGTTTGTCTTTCAATCCTAAAAATTGCCGAGCATAAGTTGATAAGCTTTCCACATAAAGTCTTTGTCCCTCGGCAAAAATAGTATCAAATGCCAGACTAGACTTGCCCGAACCAGAAAGCCCGGTTATTACTACCAACTTATTCTTTGGTAAATCAATATTTATATTTTTTAAATTATGAACACGTGCTCCCCTTATTTTGATCAACTTGCCCATAAATACTATAAATTAGCTTGGGAGCATTATACTACTTTTTACCAGCATAGTCAATCTGTAGCCGCCACCGGCCAAAAATACCGCCCCAAATTTTTATATTTTTGTGTTTTAATGATATATTTATCTTATGATTGCCGATATAATACCCTGTCAAAAAATGCCCCGTGCCCTGTCTCTACTCAGCTACCAAATTCCCCAAGAATATGAGGATGTTATTAAAATTGGACAAATTTGGGAAATTCCACTTAGACAATCTACTACCCGCGGCATAGTGGCTGATATCAAAAAAAATGCCCGCCATGGACTAAAATTAAAATGGCTCAAAAAAATAATAAACAAAAAAACCATATTTACAGAACAACAACTCAAATTATTTATTAACCTCGGCGATTATTACGGTGTTTCCGCCTCTCTTTTTATACACTGCAACCTCCCAAAAATTATAAAAAATGAGTGGGACCAATTTTTGGAACCACAAAAACCAATCGATCGGCCAGAACAAAAAAAAGAGAATATTGAATATTTTTGGTGGGGCGAACGAAAACAAAAACTTTCTCATTATCAAAAAAATATCCACCGCTATTCTAAACTTGGCCAAGTGCTCATAGTCGTCCCACAAATCTCTGATATTGAAAATATCGTCTCTACTCTAAAAATATATCCCGAGGATCTTTGTGTAATCAACAGCCAGATCTCTCGCTCGGCCCAAATTAAGGCATGGCAATCAGCCCTAAACGGCAATAAAAAAATATTTATTGGCACTCGCCTTTCTTGCTTTCTTCCTTTTACTAATCTTCAACTTATCATTGTTGATGATGAACATGCCCCTGACCACAAACAATACGATATGGCCCCTCGCTACGCTGTAAAAAAAGTTTGCCAGCTAATAAGCTCTGAACAAAAAACTAAAATTATATTTTTATCGCCCTCTCCTTCGATAGAAAACTACTACGAGTTCTCACCGCATTATCACTCAATAAAAAATACCGAGCCAGATATTATCAACCTAGAAAATGAGTTAAAAAACAAAAATTATACCTTCGTCTCCGACCGCCTAAAAAAAGAAATACAAACGACTATTGATAGTGGCAAAAAAACCTTTCTCTTTGTGAATAAAAAAGGTGAGTCCAACCACAATTATTGTACTGATTGTGGCCATACTTTTAATTGTCCTTCTTGCCTGTTATCACTTATTAAAACGAAAGAGTCTAAATTGGCCTGCTATTACTGCCACTACGAGGAAGATTTTCCTCCTTTCTGCCCAAAATGCCACGGGCCCAATTTCCGGTCTCTCGGCCTTGGCATAGAAAAAATAGCAAAAAATATAAAAAAAATTCTACCCGAAACAACAATCTCTTACCTCACCAAAGAAAGCCCAGACAAAACAATCAACAACGCTCAAATAATAGTTGGCACAAAATTCGCTACAAACAAAATAAATTGGCCTCAAATAGGATTGATTGGGGTCATAAATGCCGACCAACTCTGGCAACATTCGGAATTTATGGCCAAAGAAAGAGCTTATCAGACACTTATAAATATCTTGACCAGAGCCCCAAAAAATGCTAAAATAATAATCCAAACATTCAGCCCTGAGAATACTATTATAAGATCAATTCAAAAAAACAAACCGGCTATCTTTTATCAAGAAGAGCTGACTTATAGAAAAAAATTTTTTTACCCGCCCTTCTCACGCCTCATAAAAATCAGCACTCAAAATAAAAACGAAAAACCTGCCCTCGACCAAGCAAAAAAAATATATGAAAATCTCCAAAAAATAAAAGGGGCTGAAATAAGTACTCCGCTGTCTATCGGCCGCCACATCCTCCGTGGACGCTATAAATTCAATATTATTATCAAACTAAAAGATATTTCTATCTTGCCCACTATATTCAAAGTATTACCAAATGACTGCCTTATCGATGTGGACCCGCAAACATTATTAAATTAAATATGGCCAGACTAAAAATTTTTACTATTACTCAAAATGAAGATATCCTCCGCCAAGTCTCCAAAGAGCTTGACCCCTCTTTATTATTTCAAAAAGATTGGCAAGAATTTATTAATGATTTCAAAGAAACCATGTATGCCGCCGATGGCGTCGGTCTCGCCGCACCACAGGTGGGAAAAAATTTACGCCTTATCGCAATCGACATAGAAGGCGAGCCCTTAGTCATGGTCAACCCACAAATTACCAAAAAATCATGGCTCAGAGCAACCGCCGAAGAAGGATGCCTCTCCGTACCCAAAATCTATGGGCCAGTCAAGCGTCATAAAAAAATAACCGTCAAATTTATCGACGAAAAAGGCAAACAGCAAAAAAATATTTATCGCGACCTTGCTGCTCGAGTCATCCAGCATGAGGTTGACCACCTAGACGGTGTTTTGTTTATCGATAAAATTAGCAAATGAACATAACCAACAAACCCAAAATAATATTTTTTGGCACTTCTGAATTTGCTGCTACAATCCTAAAAAAACTGCACCAATCCAACATCTGTGATATACCCCTTGTTGTCACTCAACCCGATGAGCCAAAAGGCCGCCAGCAGCTGCTTGCCCCTCCCCCGATAAAAGAAGCTGCCAGAAATCTTGACCTCAGTTTTATTCAACCCAAAAAACTAGATCATGATTTTGAAAAAATAATAAAAACAGTCAACGCTGATGCTTTTATTGTCGTCGCTTATGGTAAAATAATACCAAAATCAATACTAGATTTGCCAACCCTTGGCTGTATAAATATTCATCCCTCTCTCCTACCTCTCTATCGTGGACCATCGCCCATCCAGACTTCCCTCCTCAATGGCGACAAAAAAACCGGTACAACCATCATGGTTTTGGACGAAAAAATGGACCATGGCCCAATCTTAAAACAAATAGACTACCCTATTTCCCCAAACGATACTTTTATTACTCTTTCGAAAAAGCTAGCAGAAGCCAGCGCTGAATTATTAATTGATATATTCCTAGATTTTTATAATAATAAAATAAAACCGCAACAACAAGATCATACTCGCGCTACTTATACCAAAATTATTGAGAGAAAAGATGGTCAAATAGACTGGTCAAATACCGCCCAAAAAATCTACGATCAATGGCGCGCTTTTATTCTTTGGCCCAATATCTTTTCACATATTAAAGTTAACAATAAAAATATCCTCATCAAATTCAATGAACTAAAAATCAGCGACAACAAACCAAATAGTGATTATCCCCCAGGGCAACTTTTTGTCTATAATGAAAAACTCCTTGCCGCTTGTGGCCAAAATACTTATTTAGAAATTGCACAACTTCAACCCGAGGGTAAAAAAATAATGTCAGCGCTAGAGTTCATCAATGGCCATCTGAAATAGAAAAACCAAATAAACACCGCCCCGATAAATATCGGGGCGGTGTTTATATATTTATATATTCGTAACTGATTAACATATTAGCAGATTACTTCCGCACCTTCTTTGTCACATCAAACCCCAAATATTTACCCAATGCCAACCTCGTCTGCGCCTCTATCGCCGGCAAAGAACCAAAAGCTATCATTGTCACCGGAACCAATATCCATTGTAATATTATAAAAATCCAACGCCAAGCACCCTTTTTTTGAATTGGTCGTTTTGGCATCATAATAGTCGCCAAAAAACCACCCACCAAAATACCCACCATAGAATAAGTCATTATCTGATCTAAAGCCAATGGCGCCTGCTGCACCAAAACCGCATCAATACCTTTCCAAGAAGCCACCTTGAGCGGCAACCAACCCATCACAGTAATAATTATAGGTGCCGTTGCCCAAGACAACTCACCCTCCACTAAAAGAAAAAGCATTCTCGCTTTTTTAAACCAACTAATCTTTTTATATTTAAACCAGCTGACCACCTCATACGGAAAATGTTCTACCGCTGAGGCCCACCGACGCATCTGTTTGTATTGATATTTTATTGTCTCCCAAATTGTCTCCCCCAAAACCGTATCCATATAAACTGGCACATATATTGGCACTGTTTTATAATCCCCTTCATAATGGTAAAAGCACTGCAAAAATATTCTTGAATCTTCTACTACTGACTTGGTATCCCAAAAATCCACAGCGTTGAGCGCTTCAAAACTCATGCTATGAGAAAAACAGGTGAGCAATCTTTCCGGCCTACCCATCTCTGCCATCAGCCAAAATGTCGTTGAGCTAGATACAACTCGACTAAAAGATGGGGCGTCCCAAATATTATTGAAATAAAAAGTTATTGGCTGGTAAGCAGTCTGAGCAGGCTTTTCCTGCTGCAAATAAGTATATGACAAACAAGCAAAATAATTGTCATGTGCTATAGTGTCGCTATCAAACAAAGATAAAATTATCTTATCAAAGGAAATATTCGCCGGCTTTATAATTTCTTCTCTGGCCTTTTTGGCCGCCCATTTAGCATTTGATCCCTTGCCCTTCAGCTCTGTCGGCGGCGGGATGGGATGCACATAAAATTCTAGGGCATAAAAAACACCCCTATATTTTTCCTTTAGCTCTTCTGCCCATTTTTTATATTCCTCAGTTTCCTCGCCCCGTTCTTCTCTTGTCCATACAACAATCATCTTTCTTTTATCATAATTAGCCCTAGCCAAAGACTCTATTGCTGAATAGATCACTTCCTTTGGCTCCTTGTAGGTTGGTAAAAGAATAAAATGATAAAGACTTTCATAGCCCTTCATCTCTTCTAATTTCTGATTCCAATTCATCTTTATGGCTCGCCTATAATGCATCCACGAATATGATAAATAAAAAACATAATAGATAATTCTAACCAACCACAAAAAATCAAAAATTATTATAATATAAATGGCGGTTATTGGATCAACAAAAGACAAAATTATCACCACAAAAAAAACCAGCCAAACCAAAGTGGCCGGTATTACCTCCAATATTCTATATTTAGTCCTATATTCCATCTTGTTTATGGCTTAATACCCACTATCTAACCATCTTTACCAAAATCTGTCTAGTTCTTTAAGCAAAAAAGATCAACAAAACAACCCCCAAAAATATCCTATAAATTACAAAAAAAATAAAATTAGCTCTTTCTGCCAACCACAACAAAAGCTTTAAACAAAAAACACCGGCCACAAAAGCACTAAAAAAACCGGCGAGCAGGGGCAACCACGAGCTTCCATTTATAAAGCCACCGCCAATAATGCCCTTCAACTCCCACAAACCAGCGCCAAATATTACCGGCAAACCGGCCAAAAAAGAAAAACTAACCGCTGTTTTTCTGTCTAAACCAGAAAACAAGCCCCCGGTTATAGCCGCTCCAGACCTAGAAAATCCCGGCACCAAAGATAACACTTGCCAAAAACCAACTATCAAAGACCTCCTCTCGCCAACCAACACGACCTCGTCTACCTTATTTTTTTTTCGCTCTACAATTTTCTCAGCCCAGAACAAAAACACTGCACCCATTATCAACGACCCAGCCACCACCTCTACATATCTTAAATTATCCTCTATCTCACTTTTAAAAAACAAACCCACGATTGCGGCTGGCAATGAGGCCAAAAGCGCCAACCATAGTATTCTAAAATTTATTTTTCTTTTTGTATCTCTACTGCCAATTACAAAAATTTCTTTACCGAAAAAAAACAATATTGCCAATCCTGTTGCCAAATGTAAAACTGCATCAAAAGCCAGCCCCGGATCTTGCCACTTAAAAATGTGGGGTATCAATATTAAATGCCCACTCGAAGAAATGGGCAAAAATTCTGTAACTCCCTGGACAATACCAAGGACTATTGCTTGCAGCATAATAATCTCTATTCTAGTGTTCCTTTTATTTCAATATTCGGCATATCTTGGCCAGCATCCAATCCAACCTGCCCGGCTTGATTCACGGATAAAATTGAAGGCTTAGCCACCTGCGGATAAATTATTTCTTCTTCTTTCTTGTCTTCAGCTTCAATATTTCTTTTTGGTATGACATTGGCATCTATTTCTCCGGCCTTAAATTTTTTCAGACAATCCTTACAAAACACATTACGTTTACTGTCTGGTTTAAATTTTATGCTCACCGCCTCACCGCAATTATCGCAAATAGCGTTATTTTTATCTTTCTTTTTTTCTTCTTTTTTTTCTAGCTCTATCTCAACTTTTTTACCAAAATCTTTAGACACATAATTAGCTTTGAATATTGCCTCATCACCATCCAATTTAGCTTCTTTGGCCGCTGAACCCATAGTTTCCTCGAGCCCAGACCAACGCATTATTTTTTCCTCCACCTCTGATTTACTGTTGGCATATCTTTCTCGGGAGACCGCTATAACCTTCTCCCTAGCCGTCTTTTCTTCTTCCTGAATAGGTGGAAGGGTCTTGGCAGAAAATGGTTTTGAAGCCACGCCGTCAATCATCAACTTGAGATATATATGATATTTAGTCAAATTGACCAGATCCTCCTCCACAAAATATGGTTCAAATTCTTTTATCAAGTCTTCCGCGTCAGGCGCTCCGATTCTAAACATAATAATCGTCCCTACATTACCAAACACTGCGTCCTTTACTTTTGTCACCCGTCCGCCGCCAGAGACGCTTGTCAGCTGTGCTATATACTGATGGGCCATTATTAAATTTAATCTATACTTCCTCGCTTCAGATAAAATATCGGCAAAAGACTCGGTAGCAAAATTTTGGAATTCATCAACATACAAATAAAAATCCTTTCTTTCCGGTTCTGGTATGTCCACCCGACTCATAGCCGCCAACTGGATCTTGGTAATCATCATCGCCCCGAGCAAGGCCGAGTTGTCCTCGCCAATCCTGCCCTTTGACAAATTTAAAATTAAAATTTTTCTATTATCCATTATTTCCCGCATATCAATCGTCGACTTTGATTGCCCAACAATATTTCTGATTACCGAGCTGGACAAAAATTGGCCAACCTTATTTTGAATAGGGGCTATCGCCTCTGTCCTGAATCTTTCATTATAATTAGCATATTCCTCCACCCAAAAGGCCTTTACTACTGGGTCTTTTATTTTACTCACAATCTTTTTGCGATATTCCTTGTCAACTAAAAGACGATTTATCCCAAGCAAAGTATTGCCCGGTGAATCCAATAAGGCCAATATACAATTATTTAAAATATATTCCATTCTGGCTGACCACATGTTAGCCCAAATCTTTGTAAAAACACCCATCAGCCCGGAACTCACCAAATGTTTATACTCGTCGTCAACATTCTCCAAAATATTAAAAGCAATCGGATATTCTAGATCAGATGGATTAAAATAAACAACATCATTTATCCTTTTGGGCGGAATAAACTCCAAAAGTTCCTCGACTAACTCACCGTGCGGGTCTACCACCGCCAGACCTTCACCCCGCTGAATGTCTTGAATGATCATGTTGGAAAGCATGACGGTCTTACCCATACCAGTTTTACCAACAACATAAAAATGACGGCGGCGATCATCGCGCTTTATGCCAAATTTACGCCTCTCATTACGAAAATTGGTTTCTGCAAAATAAGTTATATCATTAGAATTTGTATCCATAAACAAAATTAAACTGGCAAATTACTGGGCGGCTCTACCTTGGCACTACTTCCCCCGATAGCCACATAGTCTTCATCGTTTTTTATATTTTCATCTTCAAAAATAGTATCCGGCAAATCCACTGGCGGAGCTTCTTTCTTGGAGTCTACTCTTTTTATACCCTCGCGCAAAGCCTCTGGTACTGGGAAGTGAAAGATGGTCGCCAGCTCCTCTATGTTTAATATAAAGCCCGATCCCCAACCCCCAGTTTGGCTTCTATTTCTAAAATTTCTCAATATATTATTCTGCTTGTTTACTATTCTCCTTTTAACAAAAAAATAATTAGCCTTGGTCATTGTCTTCATGATCGGCGTAAAAGAATTTAGATCTATAGCCGAGAACTGCTGTAACATACCGATTGAAGCTCCGGCGCCCTTGGGTTTTACCAATTTACCCTTTTTGCCCAAATAAATAATCCTGAGCTTTGTTTGATAGGCGATCTTACTTATCTTCATCGTTATTCCATCAACTACATTTCTCTCCTCCGGAGTTAAATAAAGCATTTTGTTCGGTACCCCCGAATCCTTCTGAGCCGCTTTCCCTTCTTCGCCGGGTTCATAGCCCAATCCATAAATTATCATCTCCTGTATCAAAGTAAAAAAATAATAAAAAGGAGTAAGAATACCCTTGCCTTCTGCTTTCTCTTTCGCTCCTATCATTTTGTTTATTATCTTATAGCCAGCCTCTTTCCATTTATCTTTTATCGGGGTTATTACCAACTGAAACCACAACTCTTCATCCTTATTTATTTTATTAAAGACCTCCATCATAGACGCCATCGGGTCAGCGAACGTCTGAGTTAGACTATCTTCGAAGGATGGGTAAGTTTTGATCGGGTATGGTGATGGCTTTATTAGCGTGAACTCTGAACCCCACAAATCATATTCTTCCGACGGAAACCGCAAATCTTTATATCTCAAAGCATAGTCCTCTACCTCTGCGATCTCCGCTTTTGGATATTGAGCATAAATAGCGGCCTCCACAATATCCTTGTGGGTAACTGGCACCCTTATTAAAAACTGGGTATAACCACCTATGCTCACTATCTCCAAACTAAACGCTTGCTGAAACATGCCGTAAACATATTTTTCCACCAAATTCTTAGACTCATAAAAAGGCCACATTGCTGCGAATAGATGCTCAACCGCCTTTATCGCTTGCAAATTCTCTTTTGGTATATCAATCGCCAAAAGTGCCCACTTAATACTGGCTGCATACTTGTTCTGTATATTATCAACATATACCCACCACAAACCACGGATGATCACTATCACAAAAACAACCCAGCCACCCTTTAAAAACAAAATCACCATTATTTCTGCTGGATGATGTTGCCCCAATTCCAATATAAAATTTTCAACATTTTGAACAATAGAATTAAAACTAAAAGACATAATAATAAATAAAAAATACCACAATGGCCACAATCTCTGAAAAAATCATGGCAATTGTGGCATTTTAATTATACCACCTTAAGAAAGTTTTCTCAAAGTATATTTACCGTCTCTTGTCTTTTCATACAAATTCTTATCAGACAACGTCAAAGAGATGCTCCCCTCTTTCACCTTTCTACGTTTTAATACCTCTTCCACTATCTCCTGTTTGGCCATGGGGCTTCCATTCTCTGCCAAAACCTCGGTTATCACATCAGCAATCACCCCTGGCTTATATCCCCACTCTGCCAAAGCATAAATACCCCTACCAACCAACACACACCTCTTATCTAAAATCAATTCGTTGTGCACTGTCGCTGGGTGAGATATTTTTTTATCAAAAACTTCCTCATTTATCTTTTCCGCTATCTGTCTATAGTGCATCGGTTGACCATATTTCAAAAGTACAAGATATATTTTATCCCTCATTCTCTTGGGGTTAACCGAACGCCAATCACTCAGGCCCCACTTATCAAATAAATTTTTCTTAAAATGTTTGCTAACCTCAAGACACGAATGCACTGCCGCATCCCAGCTTTCCAGCTCAACCATCAAACTCTGCTGCTCTTGGGTTATTTCTCTCTCTAGTTCTCTTATAATGTCCACCAATCCCATTGGCTCGTTTTTATTCATCAACACATTCTTTATACTGTCGACCACTGGCTCATAGTGTTTTAAATCCTTACCCTTGACTTTCCAAGCTTTTTCCGTATGTACTATCTCCACCGGTTCCAGCTGTTCGTCAAAAAATCTCTCTAAAATAAAAAGCAAACAATTCTTTTCCTGTATACTGCCATCCTCCCCCAAAAATTCAGCCAAAAGTGAGTCCTCCAAACTTACATAACCCTTTTTATTTATATATTTCAAAATCAAAGAAGCCAAATCAGTCAACTTTTCCTTCCAGTCACCGGCTTGTTTTATTTTTAAAATAGAATTATTTTCTATTTGGCGCACTCTTTCTCTCGTGATATTTAACCTTTTGCCTATTTCCTCTAATGTTTGTCTCTCTTCCCCGGACAAACCGTATCTTGCGCTCAAAACGTCTTTTTCTCTTTGATTTAGGCCATTTAAAAGAAAATCAACCAACTCTATTGGATTTAGGTCAGCTTTCTTTTGCTCATCTTGAGACTTTATAATCTTCTCTAAAATATTGTCTTGTGCCTTGCTTTGCATAAAATAATTATTTGGCTAATATTGGTGTAATAAAAAACTTTATTAAAAAATAAAAAATACTTTTTTATGTACTTTTCTTAAGTATATCAAAATAGGCTATATTTGTCAAATCATGCTAACTCTAACCCAATTGTTTCTTGACCAAAAAAGCATTATTCTATATAATAACAACAAATTATGGGGATGTTCATAATCGACTAGAAAATCCCTTAATAATTGCTAATCAAGTTGTTAATCTTGTAAAAATTATCACACTCCAATAAGTGTCAAAAATATTACGGGCGCTGTGAGGGAAAAAGTCAGCAATTTTATTGCTTCCTTATCACCAAACTTCGCTCCTGCATTAGCTTAAATACTATTGCCATCCCCCTTGTAAACCTGTGCCAAGATCGGGATGTTATATATCCGGGTGTAGGTTCTCTTTGCCGCTTGAGCCAAGAAGCCGAATAAATTTCAAGCTATGGTTTAAAAATTTTTGCCTATTTCTATTTTTAAATCAAAACTTAAACAGGCTATATTAGTAGAAAATTATTAATGGCTTTCTAAAACGCGGGTGCAATACCCGCCATCTCCACCACTAAATTATTTTATGCAAAGACGCTATCGCAAACCAAAACCGCAGAAAGAAACCATCAAAGAAATGCGGGTCAATGAAAAAATAACCGCCCCGGAAGTGCGCCTCATTGATGAAACTGGCGACAATGTCGGCGTTGTTAGCTTAAACGAGGCCAAAAAACGCGCCATGGAAGCAGAGCTTGACTTAATAGAGGTTTTTCCTTTGGCCACTCCGCCAGTTGCTAAAATAATGGATTATGGTCAATACAAATACGAACTGGAAAAACAATCACGTAAAAATAAAGCCCATCAAAAAATTTCTGAGTTAAAATCAGTAAGACTAACCTTCAGAATTAAAGGTCAAGATCTGGAAACCAAAAAGAAACAAGCCATTTTCTTCCTTTCCGAGGGGCATAAAGTAAAAATTGAAACTATTCTTAAGGGTCGTGAAAAAGCCCACCGAGATATCGCCCTAGAAAACATCAAAAATTTTATAACTTCCCTCGGAGAAAATATAAAAACAATTCAACCGATCTCCCAACAGGGCGGTCAGATAACTACTACAATCTGCAAATAATTTTATTAATTATTATACAAATATGGCCAAACAAAAAACCATCAAATCTCTTTCCAAGCGCTTCAAGTTGACCAAGAATGGTAAAATTATAAAACCCAAAGATAGCCGCAATCATTTTAATGCCAAATCTTCCGGCCAGAAAAAAAGAAACCGCAAAGTTGATTTGACATTGGCGGAAACTGATGCTAAGGTTATCAGGAAAATTATCCAATATTAATAAACAATATGCCAAGAGTCAAAAGAGGTGTTATCCACAATAAAAAAAGAGCACGTATCCTAAAATTAACAAAGGGCTACCGCTGGGGCAGAAAAAGTCTCATAAAACAAGCTATCACAGCCAGCCACTTAGCTGGCGCCCACGCTTTTGTCGACCGGCGCAAGAAAAAAAGAGTCAACCGGGCTCTTTGGCAAACCAAGATAAACGCTGCTCTCAAAAAAGAAGGTCTTTCCTATTCTAAGTTTATCTACTCTCTAAAAGCAAAAAATATTGAGCTCGACCGCAAAGTTTTATCCGCGCTGGCTGAAAAAAATCCTGAAATATTCCAAAAAATTGTTACTTTTTGCAAATAGTTGTTGTTCACAAAAAACTGCCCCGGGGTTACCCCGGGGCAGTTTTAATTTCTTTATTATTTTAATCTACTCTCAATTATCCCTTGCAGCTCCTCTTCGCTCAAGGCATAATTGTATACGCCATTACCAATAATCAGATAGGGGGTTGCGTCTACTCCCACTTTCTGTCCGTCTTCCAATCCTCCCCCTATCAGGTGGGCTGTCTCCTTACCATCTAAACATTTATTAAAAACGGACAAATCCAAATTTAGTTCCAAGGCAATCTTATTGTAAATCTCCCTAGATAAATCAGCTTGAGTTTCGAATAAATAGTCATGATATTCCCAAAACTTACCCTGGTTCTGAGCACAACGAGCAGCCATCGCCGCCGTCTTAGCTTCTGTATGTATAGGATTGGGGAAATCCTTCCAAACAAAAGCAACCCTTTCCCTATAGTCTGGCAAAACGACCTCTAAAACTTTTTTCATAGCCAGACAATATTGGCACTGAAAGTCTCCAAATTCAATAATTTTTAACTCCGCCTCGCTCGGACCAATTGTGGGATCCGTTTCTCTAATCAAACTCTCGTAAAAATCTTCGCTTTTTGTTATTAGCGGGTCTGAAACTGATTTGTTTATTTGTGGCACTTGGCTGACAGGCGCCTCAACACTGCCCCCTTCGATACCAGCATCCTTTATCCTACCAGCTATAGACAATAAAACAAAAAAACCCACCAGGGCCAAAACTGAAAAAATAACAAATAGAAAAACTTTATTTTTACCCATATTTTATTTCAATTTCATATAATAAACCTTGCCAGTAAAGTTATCCCAAAAATACAATTTACTATTGTCGTCACTCACAAATAAACGCTGGGCCTGAAACTTTTCTAAATTCGCTGACAATGTTGGGTAAGCAATCATTTTACTTATCCCTGTTTCCAAATTTATTTGATAAAAAACGTCTTCACTTGTATTTAATAGTTCCGGATAAAGACCCGCCCCCTCTGGCAAATTAATTGGCACGGCACAATACACTATTTTATTATCATTACTAAAAGTGCACTTTTCCGACCAGGTCGTGATACCAAGATTAAAATTATTCTGCCCAGAGATATTGCTTCCTATATCCACCGTCCACAACATAGGATTATTATTGTTTTCCGAAGTTACTATATTATAAATTATCCTATCACCTTTGGGTGACCAAATACCACTAAAATTATGGCCGTCAACAACAAACGACTTAAAATTTTCTCCACTAAGACCTACTGGAAAAATTTCTTCCTTTTCCAATCCTATCGGTTTCCTATAGAGAGCTACCATTTGATTGTTGGGGGACCAGGCCACTTCAACCTTATCACCCTGATCGCCAATTGGCTCTATCGCTTCAGCCTTACTGTTTATTGTGTCAGACACAACCAACCAATTATCATCAGCATTGCCGCTAGTAAATTTATAAACAATATTGTTCGAACTTGGGTCAAAAGATGGGTCTTCCATCCCCCTCGGCAAAGTTGCCGTTTTGTTAGTAACAAAATCATAACTTATTGTTGCCCCATCAGGATATTGCAAAATCACCCTGTCGCCATCGGGCGACCAAATTACCTTATCGACAAAAGGAAATTCTTCTTGCGACAAAGGTAAAACTTCTCCATTGCTAGAAATAAAATAAAATTTATTATCCTTTGTACTCAAATAATTAAAGCCATTACTTATCTTTGCCAAACCCCTAACTTCACCATCGATAAACCCGCTTACTTTGGTTAATGACCCCCTAGCCACGTCATCAATCTCTATCTGCGCACCATCAGTATCTCCTTCACCTTGCCCCCCGGTAGTTATGCTCCCTGGTAATTTTCCCCCTAGTCCTTGAATGTTTATCCCCCCGCTTCCTCCTGCACCTGGTAAATTTCCCCCACCGACCGGCTGATTATCCCCAGGCGTCACTTCACCAGTAGACCTAATAAAGACAAGCCAAATAATGCCATAAATCATGGCCACACTTATGGCGAATAAAAATATTGCCAATAAAATCCTTTTATAGTCCAAAGTCGGTAACATAAAATTATTTCCAGTTTATACTGTCAACTTTCCATGAACCTGCATCTTTTATTAAATAAACTTCAACTTGCTGATTGTAATCTACCTCCTGTTCGTTTTCAACTTTTGTTCTCCTTGTTTGTGCGCTTATCTTTGCTTTATTTTCATCAAAATCAACCAGTTCTATCTGAGCGACTTTGGTGGTTATTTTCTCTCCCACGCTTTGTCCGCTGTTTCTTTTTATAAAATCATTAGACCAGTTTATCATCTTTTCTGTCATCATGGGTTGTAGGTCTATTATGTTCTGAAAATTTGCCTCCGGTGAATAAGAACCGATCATTTCTACAAAAAACCTAGCCAGATTCAAAGCGTCTACTTCACTCTGGCTAGCATTATTCCGGTTGGTCTCAATTTGCGGCTGGTTGTCCGCCCCACCACCATCAGCAATATCATCCCCTTCCGGCAACTGACCAGCATTATTAACGGCTGGCTGGTTTGTAATTAAATGTCCATTATTGTCCCCCGTCTTACTGAAAAACATAAAATAAAAAACTCCGCCCGCGCCCAGCACCACGACTAACAAAATTATTAATAAAATTTTTTTATTTAACATATTTTTTGTTTAAATTATAATCATCCACCGCTGCTACTTTGTTGTTCTTGATCAAACTCTTCTTTCGCCTCCTGAATCTCCAGTAACTGTCTCGGGTCAGTTGTGATGATCTGATCCTCGGCATAAGAAGCAACTATTTTTATAGCTACATGCTTTGAGCCGGCAAAAAATATTCCTTCACCTACACCCGACTCCAAGAGCAGATATCTTTCTCCCTGAGTCAACATAAAAGTCTCTGCTACTGAATCAATTGCCGCTGTTGATTGACGAAGTAAAAGCTGAAGAGCTGAATTTGTCACGATTGATTTGCCATATGGTGAACCCAAAAAATCGCTCACATCTTGAGTGATGGTGGTCAAGCCCAAATAATATTTCCGGCATCTCTTTGCCAAAGCATGAATAAATTTAGCGCTGTCCTCATACTGCAAAAGCCACCAAGCTTCATCAACCACCAATATCCTTTTTTTCATCTCGCTTCTTACTAAATTCCAAATATAATTAACAATTGTATAAATGGCTATTGGCCTGAGTTCATCCTCCAGGTCTCTGACTGAAAAGACCACCAATTGATTATTTACATCAATATTTGTTCTGGCGTCTATCAAGCCAGAAAATGTCCCCCTAGTATATTTCTCAAGCCTCTTAGCCATATCTGCCCCGCCCTCAAAACCCTCCAGTATCGCTTGCAAATCGGACATTACCGGTGGCGTTATTTGAGACAAATCTGATGAAGCTGTAATATCATTCTTGGCATAAGTTTCAATAATAGCCCTATCTAAAATCGAGTCTTCTTCGTGGCTCAATTCTCCAATCATCAACCGAACCAACCCCTTTAGGGTTATTACTGCTGAACGAATCAAGTCACTGGCCTTATTTTCTTCGTCAGCTCTCTTGGGAAGATCAAACGGATTTATCCGACTATCAGAATTTAAAGATATATTAATATAAACACCACCTACTGCCTCTGATAAATATTTATATTCTCTTTCCGGATCGATAATAATAACGTCAGTTCCCTGCATCAAAGAGCGCAACACTTCCAGTTTTATCGCATAACTTTTGCCGGCTCCCGAGGTGGCGAAAACCACAAAATTAGCATTCTGCATAGAAAAACGGTCAAACAATATCAAACTATTATTATGCCTGTTTATCCCATACAAAATCCCGTCATCACTTGTCAACTCTGATGAGGTAAAGGGAAAAGTCGAAGCAATGGGTGAAGTGTTTAGGTTGGCGTAAACCTGCACCCAATCTTTTGCTAAAGGTAGGGTAGTATTAAAGCCCTGTTCTGTCTGCCAAGACGCCCTCCTAGTGTAAACCATTTTTGAACCTATATTTATCTCCAATGTTTCCACCGCCTCTTCCAATTCTTTTAGGCTATCGGCATAAACGGTCACATAAAGCCCAAATTGAAAAAAATGCTCAATACCCTGAGTCAAATCATCTCTCAATTTTTCAATATCCTGGTAAGCTGTCTCCTGGAGCGGGTCACGCGCTGCTCCCTTTTCTTTATCTGCAATGAGTTGAGCTCCAATATTGCCAAGTTTCTTTTTTAGTTGTTTTAAGACAATTGCTGAAGAGATAGGAAAAAAATACATTGCTATATCCATGGCCATGCTGGCATTAATCACCGAATCAAACCAACCCACAGATATATATCTAGGATACGTAGTCACAAAAAGAGTCGTGGCAAATTTGCCATTTAACTCCAAATGTCTCGCATCTATCTTCATCGAAGACGGCGCTATGAGATCGCGTAGACCCACCACCCCCTGACGATAAACCCTCTCCGCTTCCAGAGCCTCTCTTTCTTGCCGCCCCTTCAACTCTTCCATCTCTTCCTGCTCCCTCAATGATGGCTGCTTCGCCTCATCTTCGACCGCTGTTTGTTTGATTTCTCCCGGATTAAACATAAATTAAATTACTATATAATTTTATATTCTTAATTCTTAATTCTTAATTCCTAAATCATAAATCTCTTCTCTACTCCACCTGCAATTTGCCGACCTCGGCCATTTTCTGCTGATCTGATATGTCTGGATTATAAGTATTATAAAAAAGCTCTATCAAACTTTGAGTGTCCAGCTGCTGGCTATTTATCATCATGCCCTGCAAACCACTCTGTACGGTTTCTACTCTTCTGTCGATCTCCTGCCTATACTTCAAAAATTTCTCTTTTCTCATATTAACGATCTGTACCGCTTGAAAAGAATTAAAAAATTTAGTCACCAAGCCCTGCTTTTTCATTCCCTCTTGGGGGTTATATGGCACCACTACATAAAATTTCTTTGACATTATATCACCAAGCTCAACCAACTGTTTTATATATTGTCCGTATTCTCTTATTTGTATCTTTAATAATTCATTGGTCTGTTCCTTCTCTTTAATTTTTAATTTAGCTAAATAACCCTCTATATTCAATTTACGCGACTGCACCACAATCTGTACCGGAAAACTCAAAGAATTTATAAAAGAAATATACCCCTGTATTATTGCGTTCTGCTCCTCACCAGATTTTAAATCAAAATTTACCGAAGCCACCAAAAGTATGGCTACCAGTGTATTGTCTTTCATTATCACCAAATCATCATGAACTTCCGCTATGTCTATATAATTCTGTGTTGGTGTTTTTGGTCTCGCATTTTTCATCATATTTTTACACCCATTTTATTATTTATTTTTAAATCATAAATCTTCTTTATCCTTTATACCTCCCGCCAGTGTCAACTATCAAGGCCAACTCTGACAAATGATTGAAAAGCATCGTTTTCCGGCTTGGCAGAAAATCAGTCTTCACCTCTTTTGTTGCCTCCCTTTTTCTTTGATTAATAATTTCTGCAATTGAAACTCTTTTATACCACACTCTGGCTCTCGGCCTCCTCATCGCCTCCACTACGCTCTTCATGAAATCATAAAAATTCCTACCTTGAATCTTTATAAAACCAAAAACTATTATAAAAATAATTACCAAAAAAGCAACCAAGGCCCACGAAGCATCGTCTAAAACTTTTCTGGCAACAAAAACGATTATCCCCCCTATCACCATCATAATAAACTGCCTGGTGGTAATCGGGCCGATAATCCTGTCCTCTACATCAATAAATTGTGGTGCGACAAACTGTTCCATATTTTTTATGTAATTTATTCCGAGCAAAGTCGGGGTACACCGTCTAAATCCGCACGGACCTTAATTCACGCTATCCGAATAATTTTTCGCCTATGCCTAATAAATCAACCTGCTATTCAAATCAGCGATGGCATTAAATTCCTCCGGCAACAAAAAACTCTGGCCACTCGCTTTCCTCTCATTTATCACCTGCTCAACCGGTTTCTTTTCCGCCATACTGATCGCCCCAATGGTCAAATAAAGCCGACAAATTTCCGACTGACGCCATGCCCTTATGCCCTCATCTTTTTTTATGAGCGATTCATCCTCAAGCAAATTTATTTTTTGCCATATCCGTCCGGCCGCCTCCATTGGATTTGCCCCCAATTTTCTAAAATCTTTCAGGGTCAAATTTTGTATTTCTTCTACCGGCCCAGTAATAATATGTCGGTAATACTGCTCTTCTCCTCCACCTTCTCCATATTTCACCCCAAAATCCCTAGGTGGCTCTTCTCTTTTAGGCTCTGGCCTGACCGGCTCTTCTTTTATTTTAGCTGGTTCTGGCTTGCTTTCCTCTTTTACCTCCGACAATGTCCCCGTTACTCCAGTCCGAATCACCTCTTCTACTTTTACTCTCTGTTTCTCTACCAAAGTCAATAAAATATCAATCTCTCTTTTTCCTAACGGCTTACTCCTCATAATCAAAGGACTCGCCAAGGCCTCTTTTGCCTCCGCCAGCGTCCTAATATCTTTCAGTCTGGAAAAAATTATTTTCCTCACCGGCTCGTCTTGACCAGCCACCGTTATTACCCCTGCGTCTATCGCTACTCGGATGATTCCCTCGACTGTTTTATCTATAAATTCTCTAATCCTCCTATTTTTCTCTTCTGATTCCCTACTTTTTAGGTCGCGTATTTCTTTCTCGTCATCGACCGCAAAATAAAAATTGGCTGTTGCCCGCCTTTCTGCCGGAGTGGTATTGGGCACGACCGGATCTTTTTTTACTAGCACTTCTTTTTTTTCTTTGGCGACTATATCGTCCGTTAAATCCTGCAATTGACCATTTTTGAGCAACTTAAAAACTCCATCTTTTGTTTTGACCACTATACCGTCTTGTAAACTACTATTGAGCATGAATATTACTTTAATCTCTTTTAAGTATAGCAAAAATAATCATTAACCACCAAAAAATATTAATAACTCTTTGAATATCAAAATTCTAATTTCCAATCAAGCCAAAAGTTAAAAAACTCCGTTGATTCAATCGCCCTTCGATTGAATCAGGGCTTTTTTGCCATTTGAATTTTGGATTTAATTTAACATTGGAAATTTAGATTTGGGAATTATTATATGTTCCACCGGAACTCTCCTGTCTCCATATCACCATAAGCCAAGGCCTTATACACCAATTCCCCGGCTTCTCTGGCCAAGTTGGCCGTCAAAATACCCAGCATCGCCGCCTCCTCTGGCTTCATTTTTAATCTGCCCTCTAAAATATATTTCAAAAATCTTGCCAAATCGCGACCATTGGCCGGATCTTTGTCAAACCCTGATTTATCCAAATTATTTTTCACCAAATAATCACTCCAAAATTTTACAAACCTTTCATCGCCGGCAAAAGCCTCTTTCAACTTTCCATTCTCTGCCAAAAGGAACAACGCCGCCACTGCCTCTTCTGCTTTCAAAGCATTCACTGCCTGATAAAAATAACTCCGGCTATTTTTTACCTCTTCCAACTTCTGTTCGTGCAACTTTTCTCTTATGGCCAAAGCTTTGACCATCAAACCGCTCTTGATAAAATTATCCACTTTTACTCTTAACTCCTGATTTTGACTTAACATTTTTTCAGCTGTTTTCTCCACTTCTTTTTTCTGCCCGCTGCCCTGTTCGCTCCCTCCGGCGACTCTAATTTTAGTCAGCTTACCCTCATTCGCAATATAGGTTTCTCCGTCTATCAAAACTATCTCCACCCCATCATCGCCACCAAATTCGCCGGAACGACGCTTCAGATATTCATAAAAATCGATCAATCTTTCCACTTTTTCTTTGTCTTCTTTGACCAGCCTGTTGATCAAATCATTCTGGAAAAAATATTGTGCCTTTAGCATCACCTGGTCCATGCCCTGATTATCGTTTTTGAATCTCAAATAATCCTTAACCCAATTGGCGACTGTCCCCATCTCTTTACCTAACCGCCCAACGGTTAAAAGCTCTTTATTGCTAGCAATGACGTTCAAAAGCCGGTCTTTGGTTGCCACTACTGCTTCATAAGGCCAATCCACGAAACGTTTTTTGAAAAAACCTTTCAAGCTCCCAGTCTCGGAGTTTATCTTTAAATAATCAACCAAGTGCTCCCGCGCGATACTCGCCAATTCCTCCTCCTTGAGATAAGGTATGGCCCAAAATCGCAACTCTTGTATCAATTGCAAATATCTCTGTCTTTGATCCACATCCCCCATCCCCAAGATATCTTGTCTGATTTTTATCATTGACAAATAAATATCATTGGCTGCCCGGTGGTCCGCCTCATCCTCTATTCTCCTCACTTCCTCGGACAGCTGTTGCCAGCCACCCTGACTCATAAAAAAATCTTTATTTATGTTTTTAAAATCAAATCCCATATTAAATATTTATTTATCTCTCGGCCACTGCCTATATTTTTGTGTTTTCTTCATCTTCCTCATCCTCCTCGTCATCATCGGGGTTCGCCGCATCAGAAGATCCACCACCCATTGGACTAGAGCCGAGCGGCCGCTTGCTCGCTTCCTTCATCCTTGAGGCCAATACTGATAAATTCGGACCAGTACCACTAGGGCCACTACCAGTTGGACCAGTACCTTGACCACCCCCACCTCTTCTGCCGCCATAACCACCAGCCGGGCCACCTGTCGGACCAGTACCACTAGGGCCACTACCAGTTGGACCAGTACCTTGACCACCCCCACCTTGGCCGCCGCGTTGTCTTTTGTAACCGGTTGAATTAAAATATTCCAAAGACTCCAAAGCACTAATAGCCAAATCATATTCTCTTGGCTCTATTTCTCCGTTTTGAAGCGCCGCCCTCAACCCATTTTCTAAAAATCCACGCCCAGCCGGCGAAACTGCCCACTCCCTTGTTTTTTTCTTCGAGGAGCCAGGGTTCGCTATATATTGAGCAGCATCAATAGTAAAACGCTTGGCTCCTCCCTCCTCAAATTCATTAGTCGGATTTCCATGTTCATCAACTTTTACATATCGATTCGGGTTGGCTACCCTTATACTGATGTTCCCCGTCCCTTCCTCCGCTATAGCAATCCCCTCACGTACCCTTTCGTCCCTATCGTCGACCAAAACTATTTGGGCTTTTCCATCCTTGAACTGTGCTCCATATCTTGTATATTGTATGCTACCATTTTCTTGAGATATTCTTTGAGCCCTTGAACCAATCTCGTCCGCGTACTTCTGATCGTGGGGTATAAGTCTTCTAAATAATTGTTCAAAATTCTCATTGTTCAAAGCTTCCCCAAAAATATCTGCGTGTGCTGTGGCCAACTCTCCTTGTTTTGCCAATTCCAAAAGAGATGCTGCTACCGCCGGCGCGTCGCTGTTGTCTTTCAACGTAAATTGACCATTTTTTTTAATTAACTTTGATTTTATCTGCGCAATCTGCATCTTTGGGTTATTGGCCCCGGGCATACTGCTCATTTCTTCTCTTTCTTTTCTCTCCTTCTCGGCTCGATAGCCCCTATAGGCCTTACCCGCATCTTCTTTTGCTGCCAATTTATCTGTCATGCCGGCAGTAACCGCCCCATAAAGGCGCTTTTCCTTACGTTCGCTTCTGTCTGCCCATGCTTTTTTCCAAATAGATGGCCTTAGAGATATTCTCTTATTTTCATCCCGACCTCCCTGCAATTTCAAAAAACCCCTGTCAGCCGCCCTACCCAAACCCAAGGCTGAACTCTTGAGCATCTTTTTACCGCCCTGTTGCAGTTTCCCTGCCATCTCTCCTGCAAATTTACCACCAGCCGCTCCCATTTGAGAGGCCATCATGAGAGACGTCACCAACAATCCTATCACCACTATAAAATTTAATATTCCATCAACCGTGCTTATACTTGAAGCAAAAGCCTGAAACTGTACTGGCGTTGTTTGATTACTAACTAAAATTGGCTCCGTCGAATTTTTCAAAACATTCATAATCAAAAACGACAACCACAAAAAGAAAGCTACCACCGGCCCACTAAACAACTGTTTTGTAACCATGTTCCAAATCTGGGATGAAAATTTGTCACCCGATGGGATCACCGGTAATACAAAAAGTAAGGGCGATACTATAATTGCCACCCATAATATTACGATACGACCCACAAAATAAACGACCAAAGCTACTATTATTGCCACGGTGACCACCAAAACCACAATACCGAGCAAAAGAGAAGACAAAACCGACAAAGCAGCATCATCCCCCCCTGCCCCCATAATAGACAAATCTCCCATCCTCAAAGATAACATCTTGTCAATTCCAATAGCGCTAACCAGATTTCCAGCCGCTATCTGCTCAAAACCATGAACAAAGGTTAAAGTAATAACTTGACTAATGTCTATCAAAAAGCCGATCAACATCTTTGAAAAGTTGACCGCCACGGCCGCCAATATCAATTTTGGTAAAAGCTTTTTGTAACTGTAAGTTTCTAAATTAAAAAGCGTACCCACTCCAATAGCCAAAATCCCCAAAACCACAAACATATTGGCTAGATCTCGGACAACCGTCCAGCCTATTGTCACCCCCTGTTGATCCAAAAAACTATTATATTTTGCCACCGTGACCAAAGCTATTATCAAAAGAGAGGTCAATTTGCCCAAAAAGTGTATTGGCCAGTATAAAACAGTACTAACGATAGTATAGATAGTTGATGTCCCAAAATCATATAGCCAGCCCAAAACTCCACTTGCCGCAAAAACACCCCTTGGCACCAAAAAAAACATCAAAGCCAAAGAAAAAACAAATAAACTTATATTTCTAATTTTTGATTTTTTAAACATCCTAAACATAATACTAATAACAATGGACTATATTATAACTGCCGACCACAGTATCTTCATCTTTTATGCTTATACTATTTCTTGTTTTTGTTATATTATAACCGCCAGCTGGATCTATAACACATATTTGGCTATCACCGCAATAGGTGCCCACATATAAAAAATCATCGACTACACCATTCCAAAAAAATATCCACCCACAAACAGCCTTACCGCCCAAGGCGCCCACCTTCCCCTCCCTAATCCTTATATCATTTTCATGAAGTAAATCTTTTGGACTATACCCATAAGTTTTTACGCCCTCCAAAAGAGCCAAGCTATAACTCTTGATACAAGTGTCTGTATTGCCACTAAAACACAACCCATCATCACAAACTGCTCCCTTACAAAAACTTGTTGATGACCCCTCTAAATTATATTTAACGCCGCACTTCGCAGTCTCGCCCAATATACCTCCAGCCAACTTAGTTGTCTTTGAACAATAGCTCTCCCCCCCAGGAGCATCTTGTCCTGTAATAGTGCCCCATTGATTTATGTCCAAACTAAACTTTGTCAAATCAGGATTGATCAAGTTTAATATCAAATATGATGACAACATTAGGGCCAGCCCAGCTAGAGCTGAGAGTATTGTCACCTTGGCTATTGAAATTTTGGAAGGATTACCGCCAGCTACCAACCACTGAAATCCCCCATACATCATCATAATAACCGCCAAAATCCCCACCACGGAAATAAAAAAATTATAAATCCGCTGGACATAATCCGGAAATCCACTAACGCAAAAATCATTTTGGCCACCAGGCACCGGTATCGGCACCTGCAAAGCAATATAACCACTTTGACATTCATAAGCCAAGGCTATTTTGGGCAAAACGAAAAACGCCAAAACCATCATTAAAACTATTATTGTTACCCTCTTCGACATTTTTGTTTTTATAAAAAATTTAATCATCAAAAATTATTTAATATTTACCCCGTCTACACTTTCTTCCCCCTCCTGCTCAATGGGAGAGCTTTGAAAGTCTTGGGGACTTTTAAGTGAGTAAGGATTATTCATTCTGCTGACTTTTGAACTTCAGATATGCCACCGTTATTGACCAGGTCGGCAAAAATCCCAAAATTGGTATTGCCTCCAAAACCGCCGGCCCGATACTCTTTAAAAACCTGGCAGGCTTTCGCACGCCCGTACCCAATAAAATGAAAAGAATGGCTCCGAAAATTAAATCTATAATCCAATCTGCTCCTGATAATGCCTCCACTGTGGCTATATCCAGCAAGTCTTTGGCAATCGCCACCACCAATGCTAGTGTCCAAGCTCCTTCACTGCGCTCGGTTGTTTTAAATTTTTTGTCATTCTTGCCCAAAACCCCTCTAAACTTATCACGTGTCTCTTTGTCCGCCAATTTTCCTGCTTCCCTGCCAATCGCTCCGGCATTGGCCCCCAAGTTACCCCTTACCATATTCTGTCTTGTTCGATCTTCCAAAAATTTCTTATCATATTCCTGTTTCCAATTTTGTTCTCTCTCTGCCGTTCTCTCTCCCCCAAAAGCAGACAACCTCCCACCCATACCCTGAACCGCCGTACGGTTGGACAAACTAGCCTTAGCCCTCTCGTCAAATTTTTCCTGTCTTGTTTTTTTTATTGCGCTTAAGTCCAACTTTCTCAGCTTCTTCTGTACTTCTCCAACCATATTTTTCTTGATTAATATTTTTCTTTTATCTTTTATTTGCACTTTACCTTGCTAATACTCCTCCCACTTTTGCCTTTTTACTTTTTAGCCAAAGGCGAACCCACTCCTGGCGAAAATTTTCCCTTATTAATTATTTCACTACCATGTTAACTTTGACCTCCTTTGTCTTTAATGTGCAAACGCCCGCTATCCCGCATTCACTGCTTTGAGTACAAACAAAGCCTATATTTGCTCCAGCTGTACATGTACCATTGGTCATGTCCTGGACTTCTATAATCACACTATAATTATTTGGTGGCATGGTAGATTTATTCAAAATTTCCAAATCTACTAATTTTGAATTACCGGCCGCAGTAGTCACTATCTCTCCCCTCTTTACACTCATTGTCGCCGCGTTTCTAGTAGAAGACATGAGCAGCGTCAAAAAATTTGGCACCGTCGATACCACTGATCTTATATCGCTTATCCTCCACATCAAATCTTTGTCACCTGAATTTTTTACTATAAATGTTTGTTTGCTCGGCAAACTGGCCGAATCATAATTCAATGTGTCCGGTGCCACTTCCATTATTGCCCCCGTCTCTACCACCTGCTCTTTCTCGTAGACCTTGATCGTCCCGGCATATTGCTTCCAAGCGCTAGCGCTACTACAATCTCCGTCATTGCACCTACCCCAATTATCTTCCACTTGCACCTCTGGCTTAAACTCACAATAGCCTTTACCGCTAGGATCACATTCTGGATCATATTTATAATAATGCACCAAAATATGAGGATTACTCACATCTCGGCCAGAAATACTCAACCCCGACTCGGTGGTTTGATTCCCGTCATCCCAATCTACTGTATAGCGGACCAATGGCTTCTGATTCTCATCTATCCACGAACCAAAATACAAAGTCACTGCGCCCGCCTTGGTCCGGAGAACCTCATCTTCGTTGCCCATGGCGCCCGCATACATAAAAGGCACCTTGGGATTTATTCCTACCCCGGTCGAATCCCAGCCACTAGAGACTTTTATATATTTCCACCTGCCAGAATCAGTATCATATTTCCAATCCCAAATACCATAAGACCTTACAAACAACTCTTTTATTTGTTTCTCTCCCTTGTTTTGTATCATCAAAGAATTTATCTCTTGCCAACTTTTTTTACCAGTATTATTAAAACCAACGCATTCACCATAAACAGAGCTCCCTTCTATCATACCACAGTCCTGCCTGCCATTTGGACAATTCGCACCCACCTTGCCAGAAACGCACACTGCTGGCCCAAAATTATTATTCCCAACCACAAATTGAGGACCGCTAGGGTCTATCCCCTTACTAGACAAAGTGCAGACACAACTTGGATTTCTCGCATCAGCTAAGCCCTCACCGCACAATTTACATGGTTCATAAGTATCTGGGAAAACCCCCTCAGACACCTCTTCTACGCAATAAAAATCACCCCCGGTACTTATCCTCATACAAAGCGCCCCTTTATACCCAGTCCCATCGGACCACATGCCATATTTTGTTTCACAATAATTATTTCTAGCCGAAAAAATTAACCCATTAAATTCTGTGCTGTCTGCGCACTTAAATCTCTCTGGATATCTTGGTGCACACTTGCCAGCCGCATCAACTCCGACATCCGCCGCTTTTAGACACTGACCGCTATCCCAATCAGTACCTGTCCCCGACGATGATTTGTTTAAAATACCATAAGGCGTCCCAGCTCTCACCTGATATGGAGCAATAAATCCACTACTAGCATCAGGCGGCTCTACCAAAAGCGGCCCCCCCAAAATATCGCCCCAAGCTGTCGGATCCCAGCTCGGCTCTGGCACCAAAGACGACCCATAAGGTGTATAATCCTGGCCTTTTGTGTACCCCGGCCAATATTCCGGTGCATTGGTAATTGTTTGACTATTTATCCTTTCTATCCTCGGCACCGCATTGCCATCATAATCCACCACCTGCGCTATTTTCATACACGGCTCCCGCAAATAATAATATATATGAAATCTCATATACTCTGTGTCTTCTCCAGAATCGTCCTTCCCATCAACATATAATTCTTCTAGCCCATTCATTTTATCAAAGACAAATTTTACAAAAATTTTATCTTCAGTCCAGCTCCCAACTGGTTGGAATGTCCACGTCACCTTACCAGTGGTCCCGCCCCCAATCTCCTCCCTCTTGTACTCATATGTTGCACCGTTATCAAGATCCAACTGTGTACCAAATTTAGACTGATCAATATAAACATCATTAATTGGGTTGTTATGAGCTGCTATTCTATGAAGTTGGATATAAGCAATCTCATATTCTTTTATCCCATATTCAGCATGAACGCCACTTTTTAATGATATCTTCCTGTCTGCGTCAGAACTCCAACTCTGTTTACAAAAATAAAAAGCATAATCATCGCCATAGGATGGGCCATCATCATCACAGTCCTGGCTCTCTCGCTTCTGGTATTTTGTACTAATTTTATATTTATCACTGGTTGAGAGTGAGCCAGTCCGACTATAGTTACCTGCTGCCTCCAGACAATAATACAATGGCTTCCTGCCCGTATATCCTATAGCAGTCGGGTCCTTGTAAAATATATTCGATTCTCCATTAATAATATCCACTGGCCACCAC